>CANNAV010000013.1 GCA_947502585.1 uncultured Pseudovibrio sp. | reverse complement strand
CACCAACAAGAGCAATCGAAAAGGTACAGGACAATCGGAATACAGCTATATCATTCCTGACAAACGAAAACAGCCCGAACTTTCATTGAATCACCCTGTGAAAGGCTCGACAAAAGTGAACTGGGAACTTTAATATTGTACCCGGTCATCGTTGGTATCTTCTCGCTCGGGTTTAGCGTTGTGATCAACAAACCTAAAGAGAAATCCCACGATGGCTATCTCAATTTCTAAAACAGATAATTTACAGCACTATAGGGACACAATCAGCTACAACGAGCGCTTACACTCCATCTATCTGAATCTCAGTAATGACGTGATAAGAACCCCGTATTATTAGGGGAATACTATCGCCTACCAAATTCAGAGAAAAACATGTAGGTTTCAAACAGAGACAAAGCAAGCAATGAGCAATCAAATCCACCCGATAATGCTGCATTGCAATATAACAGGACAGCGCAAATACAACTTAGAATGTTTCTATCTCATAGGAACGTAAAGTAAAAATTACATCTGGAGGATAACAAATGCTTCGCCTCATGCTGTTACGCCATGCAAAATCTGACTGGAGTGATAAAGGTGTTCACGATCATGATCGTCCCCTTAACACCAGCGGATGGAAAGCCGCAGCAAGGGCTGGAACCCATATTCACCAACATAATATGCATCCGAAACTGATCTTATGCTCTACTGCTCTGCGTACACGGCAAACTCTCATGGAAATGATGCCTCACCTGCGCAATGATACCCGTATTCAACTGCTAAGGGATCTCTACAATTCAAGCGAAGGTGACTACATTGATGCAATCCGCGCCTATGGCGGCGGCTTCGATACAGTCCTTATCGTCGGGCATAACACAGCCATCCAGGACACTGCCCTTGAGCTAACAGGGAAAGGAAACCCTGAGTACATAAACCAGATGCAATCCAGGTACCCAACTGGCGCTCTTGCAGTAATCGACTTTGAGGAGCACCGCTGGTCAGAAATTGACTGCAGGAGAGGAAGGATCGTCTCATTTTTCCAGCCTAGACACTTACAGGCAGTTTCAGGCTCCTGACCAGGAAAACTTTGCGCAATATTGGAATTACTGGCGCACTTCCGTTTGCATTCTTCCAAAGAGCGCACCACATCGTTCCCTGGAGGATGATCTGTGAGTCAACCGAATTCATTATTTAAAAACGCCAGGCTGGCCCTGACTGATGCACAAACAGCATTGGACAATCTGACGGAGTCAGCAATTGACCTGACAGTTCCCACCGTCCGTCTGGGTGTAACCGGATTAGCACGTTCAGGGAAGACAGTCTTTATCTCAGCCCTTGTTCATAATCTCATAGCAGGGGGGCGTCTGCCTCTGTTGGATGCTGCTGGCACAGGGCGGATTGCACGCGCCTGTCTTCAGCCTCAACCCGATGATAACGTCCCAAGGTTCAACTATGAGCAGCATGTCGAGAAACTAACGAAGGATCGCCTTTGGCCGGAGTCCACACATCATATCTCCGAACTTCGCCTGACTATTGAATACGAGTCTGCTACATTTCTGAACCGTCGGTTAGGCGGTGGGAAGCTGCATCTCGACATCGTTGATTACCCCGGCGAATGGCTCCTCGATCTTGTGTTGCTGCGACAGGATTTCCGGCGATTTTCTGCGCAAGCCCTGAAACGCGCCAAAGCAAGGCCAGATTTATCAGAAGAATTTCTGTCAACGCTCGCGCGCTATCAAGATAAACTGCACGGGGAATTTTCAGAGGACATCGCAAGAGACCTGGCAAACACCTTCACTAAATATTTGAGCCGCTGCCGGGATAATGAGAACGCACTTTCCATGCTGCCACCCGGTCGCTTCCTCATGCCCGGAGATATGAAGGGCACGCCAGCCCTGACTTTCGCCCCGCTTAATCTGGGTGGCACACAGGTCAAACCCAAAGCAGGTACGCTCCTCGCCATCATGGAGCACCGCTACGAAGCCTACCGCAAGCATGTGGTCAGACCGTTCTTCAAAAGCCACTTTGCCAGGCTGGACAGACAGATTGTACTGGTGGACGCACTCACGGCAATCAACGCTGGTCCTGAAGCACTGGATGATTTGAGCGGCGCTCTCACTGAAATTATGGGCGCTTTCAGACCCGGCAAAGCGAGCTGGCTGTTTTCAATAATCTCTCGCAGGATTGATCGCATTTTGTTTGCAGCCACAAAGGCGGATCATTTGCGACGCGAGGATCACGATCATCTGGAACTGCTTCTGAAGCAACTGGTTGAACGGGCAGTCAACCGCGCGAAATTCTCCGGTGCTTCGGTGGAAGCGCTCGCCCTTGCATCTGTCAGAGCCACTCGTCAGGCAACGGTCCATCACGATGGTGCAGAAACCCCTGCGCTTCTCGGCACTCCGATGCCCGAAGAAACCATCGGCGAAATGAAGTTTGATGGAGAAGAAGAAGCCGCCATTTTCCCCGGCGATCTCCCTGAAGATCTGACCGGCCTTTTTTCCGCAAACCGACAACACGGTACACCGGAAGACCAGGCAGCATTGAAGTATGTGCGCTTTCGCCCTCCAAAGCTGGAACGCACAGCAGAAGGGCTATCCTTGTCCCTTCCTCACATCCGTCTGGACAGTGCAATGGAGTTCTTGCTGGGAGATAAACTCGCATGACCAACAGGAAAACACAGCAACATAAGCCTCAGGCACGCCGTGCACCGAAAGCATTCAAACTGGATGACAGCTCCGTCCGGCTGGAAGGAGAGTTTGCCCACGAACCACTTTCTTCTGAAGCGGTTGTGTCAGAAGAAGACGAAAACGCATTGGTCCTGCCGCAAAGCAATGTAGCCCCGGAGCCAAAGCCTGCGAAGGATCTTTGGACCAAAATTATCGCGATTGGCGGATGCGGCCTCATCTCACTTGCCCTTGGTCTGGCTACAGATAGCCTGATCAGAGGCCTTTTTGCCCGCTATGACTGGCTGGGCTGGGCTGCCGTTGGCCTCACGGTTCTCGGTTTTCTTGGGATGATCGGCCTGTTTTTCAAAGAATGGCGAGCACTCTCACGATTGGAGCAAATCGATCACATACGCGATGACCTTCAGACCGCAGCAGACAACGACAGCTATAAGGAAGCCCGTGCCGCTCTGCAAAAGCTAATGGCACTTTACTCAGATCGTCCGGAAACTGCTCATGGCCGTGCTCAGCTTAAAGGTCATATGCAGGAAATCATTGACGGCAGAGATCTCGTCAAACTGGCCGAACGCGAGCTGATGGCCCCGATGGACGCCCGTGCGCGCCTGATCGTTATGGAAAGCGCAAAGCGGGTCTCTGTCATCACCGCGCTCTCACCTCGTGCAGTCGTTGATATTCTGATCGTACTTTATGAAAATTTGCGCATTGTTCGCCGCATCTCGCGACTTTACGGAGCACGTCCCGGAACACTCGGCTTCTGGCGTCTGTCGCGGGATGTAGCTGCTCACCTTGCCGTCACAGGCGGCATGGCTGCAGGAGATAGCCTGCTGGAACAGTTCATTGGTCAGGGACTGGCGGCCAAACTTTCGGCACGCCTTGGCGAAGGACTGGTCAACGGCTTCCTCACAGCGCGCATTGGTGTTGCTGCAATTCAGGCCTGCCGCCCTGCACCATTCATCGCCACAAAAGGCCCGTCCCTAACAGAGTTCATGAGCGAGATAACAAAGTCAGCCCCGGATGAAATTGCCGATCAGGATTAACGGGTATCTCACGTCAGCCCTTTGTTTTTCTCAATCTCCTGGTATGTTCAAAGGACCAGCAAAACAACGGTGTCAGGTATAGTTATGATCACGCGCAAAGTCATAGTGGCAGATCCGCAAGACAACTGGACGAAGGAGTTTCGGCTGGAGCAAAAAGTTTTGCGCAAACTGCTCGCAGATATTGTCAAAGACATTCACCACATTGGCAGCACGTCTGTGCCAGCCCTTGCCGCCAAACCGGTTATCGACATCCTGCTGGAAGTCTCCAGCATCCCGGCTCTCGACGTTCAATCTGCAAAGCTGATCAATCTCGGCTATGTCGCGAAAGGCGAAACGGCATTGAAGGCCGCCGTTACTTTGAGAAAGGCGGAGATAACCGCACCCACCACCTCCACGCGTTCAAATCAGGAGATCCGCACGTTCACCAACATCTGGTCTTTCGAGATTACATGAAAGCCCATCCTGAGATCCGAGAGACATATGCCCGCCTGAAGAAGAAAACTGCACTGGAGGTCAACGGAGATGTCGAAGGCTATCGGGAAGGCAAAAATGATTTTGTTGAGCTTCATCTCGCCAAAGCAATTGACTAGGCAAAAGGCACCTGTTGACCCTTATGCTTTCGGCTGGGGTGTCAATTGCACTCTCGACACTGCACCACTCAATCGCATACTATGAACTCATGTTTATTCAGTTTTTCGAAGAGCTAAAATCCGCAGGTTTACCCGTATCCGTACGTGAATATCTGACGCTTATGGAAGCGCTGGATGCTGATCTGGCCAGCAAACGCGTGGAGGACTTCTACTTCCTGGCCCGTGCAACGCTGGTCAAAGATGAAGCCAACCTGGACAAGTTTGACCGCGTCTTTGGCCACACGTTCAACGGACTGGATCTGATGAGCGAAATGGTAAGCACAGACATCCCAGAGGAATGGCTGCGCAAGCTCACAGATAAGCACCTCTCTGAAGAAGAGAAGATGCTTATCGAATCCATGGGCGGCTTTGAAAAACTCATGGAAACGCTCAAAAAGCGGTTGGAAGAGCAAAAAGAACGCCATCAGGGAGGCAATAAATGGATCGGGACAGGTGGCACATCCCCATTCGGTGCGTATGGCTACAATCCTGAAGGCATTCGGACTGGGCAGGACGGGAGCCGCCATCGCCGCGCAGTCAAAGTCTGGGACAAGCGAGAATTCAGGGATCTGGATGACACGGTTGAACTGGGCACCCGCAATATAAAGGTTGCGCTGAAGCGCCTGCGAAAATTCGCCAGAACCGGTGCTGCAGATGAACTGGATCTGGACAATACCATCAAATCCACCGCCCACAAAGGCCTGCTCGACATTCAAATGCGCCCCGAGCGACGCAACTCAGTCAAAGTGCTTTTATTCTTTGATATCGGCGGCTCAATGGATGACCACATCCGTGTCTGCGAAGAAGTGTTCTCTGCTGCAAAAACCGAATTCAAAGTGATGGAGTACTTCTACTTCCACAACTGCCTTTATGAATTCGTCTGGAAAAACAATCACCGCCGCCACACTGAGCGCATCAATACGATGGACGTGCTCCATAAGTATCCAGGCGACTATAAAGTAATCTTCATTGGTGATGCCTCTATGAGCCCCTATGAGATCACCTATCCCGGTGGTTCAGTCGAACATTGGAACGAAGAGGCAGGCAACGTCTGGGTGAAACGCGTAACAGACCTTTATCAAAAAGCGGTCTGGCTTAATCCGGTGCAGGAAAAGCACTGGGGTTATTCTCACTCCATTGGCATGATCAAAGAGCTGTTTGACCAACGCATGTACCCCCTCACTCTGGAAGGGCTGGATAGCGCCATGAAGGAACTTGTGCATTGACAATACAGCGCATTTTGCTTCCCATTTTTGTAACTTTTCAATTAGACTGCAAATAGCATCAAGATCTGGATGGCAACTGCGCCTGGCTAAATAGCATGCTTCACACCTGTTTCGGAGAAGAAGCTGCAACACGCTTTCAGCCGGGCACAAGCTGATTGCGTTAAGTAACAAGTGCACCAGAAGAGCTAAGAGAGGCTATGCTGTGAGCAAATCTATTTTGTGGCGACTGTTTACAAAGACATCGGCAGGCACCTTCGCCTTCATTGCGGCGTTTCATTTTGCCAATGCCAGCGCGACAACTATTCCGCCGATTAACTCACTTATTCCAGAGTTCATCATTGAAAGTTGTCTCGACAAAACTGATGCAGCTTTGGATAGCCCGGAATTTATTGATTGCCTGACCAACACCCTTACCAGACAACCTGAGGGTGATAACATACATATCAGCGACCCGGAGCACAGGCCTTCAACAGCGAACCATATCGCCAACACACCAGATCGACTGGATGGCACCAATGTGGTTGTTTGTGCTTCTGAGAACGCTGGCTACACCAAATGTAAGATCACGAACGCCAACCGCAATTACGTTCAGTTACTGCGCCAGACCTCCTCCGCATTGTGCAAACTTAATGAGAGCTGGGGCGTCGTCCCATCACATCTTTGGACGGATAAGGGCTGCTCTGGTATCTTCTACGTTGGCAACAAGCCATATGCCCGCAAAACCGTAAACACGCTCAGTTCAGGTTCGTCTTCACTCAGCAAGCAGGTGAAGTCAGCCAACTCAGGTGGTCTGATCACCCCGGTTCCCCAACTTCCTGAATTTACGAAGGACGGATGGCGTAAATGCGCTCTCGAATTTCAGATCTGTGAGCTGCCTTATGCAACAACCGTTCGCTTTGGCAGGCCCGGCGCATTTTACGAAAAGACCGCGAAAGGGGATGTTCATTGCCGGACTGATTTTTTCGGCGACCCTGCCCCTGACTCAAAAAAAGCATGTTATTACAAGCTGAAGCAGGATAGCACATTTCCGCAGGCAGCACCTCCAACGCAGGTTGTGAAACAAGATTTGCCGCCGCTGGAAAACAGCCAGATTGCGCCAGAGGACGATTTGGCAATCAATCTGGCTGAACCACTGTGGAAGGCCCGCCGCGCTTGCTCCACACTGGGCAGCAAGATTATCGCAACCAGGAATTCTCTGTCAGAGTTGCCGCCTGTCTATCTGGGCCTCGGCACATTTACCAATCAGCAGAAGAACCAGAAACCAGTGCTGGTCCGAACGGGGGACAAGCTCGCTGGTCGCGGTGTCTACCAAAGTCAGGGCATGTACGTGCCCTTCAACTTTTCCTGCGCCCTCAACAACAATGGAAGAGCAGCCCAACACTTTGTATTCCATGAGCAAAACGCAGACCTCATAACACAGGACCTTCTGCCGAACCCTGATAAATTTCTTCAGGAAAAAGCTCCATTGAATGGTTATGACGGCCCTTATGTGTGGGCTTCCGGTCTTCCGACAGGTGCAGGCGACAAGAGCGCCGTCCTGGTTCATGGTGTGCCAGAAACAGATGATACAGATTTTTACGCCCGCTGCCTGGCTGGAAGCGGCGATATTGAAATCATGTTTCAGTCAACCGTACCTGCCCTTCAGGAAGGCGACAGTATCCTGATTTCTCTGAGCACAGGACGGTTCAGGGAAAGTTATGCTGGCATCGGCAGTTCATTAAACCAGGAAGCAAGTGTTTCCCTGCCGCTCCTTACATTGAGCAACAGCTCCTCGCTGTGGAGCCGAATGGCACGGGATAACGAGCTGAAGATCAATCTGGGCGGCTATGCAACCTACAACGTAAGCCTCAAAGGCAGCGCAAGGCACGTTCGCGACTTCATCCGCGCCTGCAGCGCCAGCAAGTAACCTAAGTAAAGCTATGGAGTTTTGAAGTACTTGCCCGGCGTTGTGCCAAAGGCTTTGCGGAATTGAGAAATGAACGGACTTGGCCCTTCATAGCCGAGCCTGAAAGCCACATCACCGACACTCCGGCCAGTTGAGAGCAACTCCAACCCGCGAAACAACCTAGCCTGCCCACACCATTTGCGATAGCTCCACCCCGTCTCATCAAAGAACCGTCGCTCAAAGGTGCGTTGAGACATCAGCGTCCGCTCAGCGACATCCGCAAGGCTCGGCAAATGCGCAGGGCATGACAAAATAGACTGACATAGCTCTTTCAGCAGCTCATGATTAACTGGCATCGGCAATTGCAGTGGCGCATCTGGCAGGGTCTTCAGCTGATCAACAATCACCTGCGCGATCCGCGCTGTCGGTCCATTAAGCGCATAGTCCCGGGGCGCTGCCATAATCTCCTGTATCAGCTCGCGCAAGAGCGGTGTCACCTGCACCACAACAGGCTCATCGGAAAGCCGCGCGGCCAAGTCCTCCCGCAGATACAGGCTCCGAAATTGTGTTTTAATCGGATAGACAGTCCGATGCATCATGCCACCGGGAACCCAGACCGCACGCTCTGGCGGCACAACAAATGTCCCCGCCTCAGTAAACACCGTTGTAGCCCCCTGCATGATATGAACCAGCTGCCCGCGAGCGTGTGCATGCGGCTCCCCCTGATGTTCGAGAGGCATATCTACCGCATAAGCAACAATGGGTTGCGGATGATCCACCTCATGTGGATTTGCAAATACATCAGCGTGAATGGGCATCAAACACCTTCTGGCGACTTCAGGATATTTTTTGGCAAACTAGGGCTATCACGTAAACAAACTTTTCGCTTACTTAATTGCAAACTTTTTTCATAAGACAAAGCACCATGTTGAATATCATTAAAGACATCAGAGCCGATTGGCGCTCACCCTTTGTATTTTTGTTGGTCCTCACCGTCACCTCACAGCTCTCGTTTTCTGTGTGGTGGAACCTCATCAATAATTTTGCAGTAAACACACTCGATTTCACCGGGCAGGAAATTGGTATTCAGCAGTCCATCCGTGAAATCCCCGGTCTGCTGGCATTTACTGTCATTTTCATGCTGATGATTTTCAAAGAGCAAACGTTCACGTTGATCTCTTTGGGCCTGATGGGCCTTGGTATTGCAATCACCGGATATTTCCCATCTGCGATTGGCTTTTACGCCACTACACTCATCATGTCTTTTGGATTCCACTACTACGAGACGCTCAAGCAGTCTCTATCCCTGCAGTGGTTACCAAAAAAGGATGCCCCGGCACAGCTCGGACAGATTATCGCTGTCTCCTCGCTGGCCTCATTGTGCATCTACGGCTCGATCATGATCAGCTGGAAGACATTTGACCTGTCCTATGAGCAGGTATTCCTGTGGGCAGGGGTTGCAGGCATGGCTCTGACCATCTTTGCAGCCTTTGCCTTCCCACAGTACAAAGCACACGTGGCGCAGCACAAAAAGCTTATCCTGCGCAAACGTTACTGGCTGTACTATGCACTCACCTTCATGAGTGGTGCTAGACGTCAGATTTTTACAGTCTTTGCCGGCTTCCTGATGGTCGAGCGCTTTGGATACGAAGTCCATGAAGTTGCAGCATTGTTTCTCCTGAATGGCGCAATCAACATGTTCCTCGCTCCAAAGATCGGAGCATTCATCGGCCGGGTTGGTGAACGCACAGCACTGACTTGCGAATATGTCGGCCTGATAATCGTCTTCCTGTCCTACGCGTTCGTCACCAACGTGTACGTGGCTGGCACCCTTTACGTGATTGACCATGCTTTCTTCGCCATAGCCATTGCTCTGAAGACCTACTTCCAGAAGATCGCAGATCCGGCAGACATCGCGCCAACCTCAGCTGTTGACTTCACCATCAACCACATCGCTGCTGTGATGGTCCCGGTGATATTCGGCACGATCTGGCTCTTCTCCCCTGCATTTGTGTTCATCGCAGGCGCATCCATGGCGGCTGTCAGTCTGATCCTGAGCCGCATGATCCCGCGCAATCCGGCCCCTGGCACGGAAACCGTTTGGGTCCCGACTTGTCAGTCACAAACGGTCGGCGCCGGGTAAGCACCTTATAAACCAACAAAAAAGGCTGGCCCACCTGGAAACCAGCCTTTTTTAATTCAAGCTCTGTAGTAGCTTAGCTCTGGCTCTCTGGAATGTGAACCACGAGACCATCCATATCATCCGTCACACGGATCTGACAGGAAAGGCGGGAAGTATCGCGAACGTCCTGAGCAAAGTCGAGCATATCCTCTTCCATAGGCTCTGGTTCGCCGGTTTTGTCATTCCAGGCTGGGTCCACATACACGTGGCAGGTCGCGCAAGCGCAGGCACCACCACATTCAGCTTCAATTCCAGGAACCATGTTCTTAATCGCGTTCTCCATAACGGTAGAACCGGCAGCAACATCCACCTCATGGCTCTCACCTGATGAGGTGATGAAAGTAATCTTTGGCATATTTAAAGTCGTCCCGACCCTGATTGGCTTATTATGTTATCTTCAGATACATGCAGGCGCCCAGCTATTCAAGAACTTCCGAACCGGATCTTATGATCAAACCCACCCGGCCAATCAATCCTTATGAATTCTGTTGCTCAGAGAATTCCGCAAAGATCTCAGCAAGGCAAGTCTCGACAGTCATCAGCATCGGCAAAGCTCTGCTCTCGGCTTCCCGCTCAGCCTGCTTCGGAGCATCACCAAGTGCAAACGCACCAACACCTCCCGCAGCCCCTTAAAGCGATGCGGCAAGGCACGAAAGGCCTCCGCTCCTATAGCCTCGCACACCTGCCGATGACACTCTTCTATCTGAAGGGCAAACATCCCCTGGATCTGACCTTGCACATCCGGGCCATCAAACGTCACAGAAGAGAAGTGTTCCCTGCGTTTAACACTTGTAGTTTTATGTAGTTCCATAGCAAGGTTTACGTTACGCCTCTGAATACAGCCAGATAACTCAAAGTTATCGCGATATTCGAAAAGTTGATTCGCTTGAATGGCTCAAGTCCGCCGCCACCAAGACTCTGCTGTAACTCTATCCCTCATTTCCCATAGGCTACGGAATCTAGTCCCCAAGAGAAAACACAGGTTTTCATTTCATGGTTAACAGGATCCTACCACCAGGATTCAAATCCAGACCCTTGAATCTGGCACAAGCCCTCACTGCAAATACCGTTTAAATTGACCATGTGTTCTGTTAATGATGGTTAACAGGATTTTTGGAATTACCAACACGCTCCAGCATCGCACGCGCTTTTTCGGTCAGCTTGCAAACGAGCCAGTCTGGTTTCAATGGGTTGGAAAACCAAGGCTCTGCCCACCCCTCTGCAATACACGCCCGCACAGTTGCAGCTGGCACTTGTCGGCCGCTCGTATCAAACAGCGGTAATTTTCCGCGTGCTTCGTTAAGACCTTGCCTTAACCATTTGAGTTGTACAGGACTCGGGCGATTGGGAACTCCAGAACTGACTGGAGAAATTTCAATAAAAGCCATAGTGAGCTCCCCCCAAAAAAGCTGCCTGTGACATATCGTAAAGCACCTAAAAATCCCGGCAGCTTCTGTTGTACAGTCCACCGGATTGTGCCATTAGGTTAAGGGTAGCTGCAAGGTGGGGAAACCCAAATCTTAATGCACCGTTAACATTAGCGGGCCGCTTTGATTTTGAAAACTCCCTGTTTTTGGCCCCGGAAGTTCGACGGTACTCTCAACTCAGAGCTATCGGATTGCATGGGGCCAAACCTGTTATTATCTGAAATGCGTTCCTGCCTGGGAGAAACGTATTTCGCGTAAACGGACACCTTGTGGTGGCGGCGCTGGCACAGAAGGCGAAAACGTGCTGACGACCGGCGAGTAGAGAGTACGGACGCGAGGCGAGATATGGCGAACACCCCGAAGGCGAAAGCTCCATCGGAAGTGGCTCTGTCAGCGGTAGAAGAAGCCCTTCAGGCGGATTTTGGCGCTCCACAAGAGTCTATTTCATACAGTGAACAGGAAAGCACCACTGTGGAAACACCGCAAATGTCTGCTAGTCCTGCAAAGGAGTCTGTAAAAATTACCCCTTCCTCTGATAAGAAACTGGCTCAGCTTGCTGAAGAAAGTCAAGTTTCGAGACAGGTTCGCAAACGTGGCCGTGGTGGCCGCCCGCCCACAGCAAGCAACGATGATCGCCAGTCCATTGGCTCACTTATGTTTGCTTTGCAGCGCAAGCCGTCAGCAGCTCCGTTCTGGTTTGCATTTGCAGTTTCCGTTGTCTGGGCCAGCCTTGGTCTGGCAATGTCCTGGGGTTCATTTACAGCTCAGCTGGAAAAATCATCATCCTTCTCAGGCGTATTTGAAAACCCGACGCTGGTTCTCATTTCCGTCTTCATCGTTGTTCCAATCGCATTTGTCTGGGTAATGGCCCTCCTGTTCTGGCGGGCGCAGGAAATGCGCAATGTCGCCCGTGGCATGACGGAAGTTGCTCTTCGTCTTGCTGAGCCTGAAGATGTTGCAAAGGAAAGTATCCTGAACGTTGGCCAGGCAATCCGCCGCGAAGCTGCCGCCATGGGTGACGGCATTGAGCGCGCGATTGCACGTGCCAGCGAACTGGAAGTTCTCATTCATAAGGAGGTCTCTTCCCTTGAGAACTCCTATAATGACAATGAACTGAAAATTCGCCGCCTGGTGGAAGAGCTTGTCAGCCAGCGTGAAGCCATTCAGGCCAACGCAGAGCTGGTACGCGAAACCATCTCCGGCTCCCACGAAAATCTTGCATCACAGCTCGCGAACACATCAGAGGAATTCGCCTCCTCTGTTGATCGTGCCCGGGAACGCCTTACCGGTTCGATCGACGCTACGCTTGAGCAGATGACAAGCAAGATCGAAAGCCGCGTCACAGAAGCAACCGACAGCTTTACTGAGGCTGGTAGCGAAATGGTCTCCTCGCTGACCCTTCGTTCCGACGATTATGTCGAGCGCCTCACATCTACTGGTTCTGAGCTGGTTGAAACACTCTCCGACACCGGATCCAGGCTCTCCGAAACACTTCATGAGCGCGGGTCTTCTATTAATGAAGAGTTTTCCTCTACTGCGAACTCGTTCATTGATAACCTGACCGAACGTGGCACAGACCTCAACACCCGTCTTTCTGAAACCTCAGAAGCACTCGTTGACAATCTGGCAAGCCGCAGCGATAAAATCACCGCATCCCTGTCTGCTGCTGGAACTGAAGTTGTTGAGGGTCTTTCCGCTCGCGGCAATGAAATAAGCCAGCTACTGGCAGAACGCGGCGATGCTCTGAACTCAACACTCGGTGCTACCGGCGCAGAACTCTCTGCATCCATCGCCGGCCAGACAGAAGCCATGAAGGCTACCCTGCAGGCTCAGGGAACTGAACTGGCCGCGTCTATCGAAGAGACCGTCTCTTCTGTAACTGCGCAGTTTGTTGGAGCAAGCTCTGACCTGACACAAACTCTGGTGACCACATCCGGCGATGTTGTTGGACAGATCAGTGCTGCAAACACAGAACTCAACTCCACGCTGACCAATGGCCTTTCTGAGTTTACATCCAGCGTTTCCCAAACCAGCTCCGAGCTGGCACAGACGCTGGTTATCACCACATCAACAGTCACCGAACAGCTGACCGAGGCAAATGCGTCCCTCACCGATACGCTCAATATTTCCGTTCAATCCATCAGCTCCGTTGCTGAAGGTGCAAGCTCTCAGATTGGTGCTGTCCTTTCAGGCGGCGTAGCAGAGCTGAACGCAAGCGTAACAAGCGCAAGCTCCGAACTTTCCGAAGCTCTGGCAACAACAACGTCCACTGTGACCAACCAGATCAACAGCGCCAACGATACCCTGACAGAAACAATGAACCTTGGCATTGTTTCCATTAATCAAAGTGTCCAGACAGCTGGCTCTGAGTTGACAACAACACTTCTCACCGCTTCCGGCGAAGTTACCCGGAAAATCACCACAGCAAACGATAATCTGACTGAGACCCTGAAGGGCGGCGTCGATACCATCACCCGTACAGTTGATGGCGTCAGCGGTGAACTCTCCCAGTCTCTGGACAGCGGTGTTGAACTTCTGTCCCAAACGGTCAGCAACACAATCTCTGTCATGGCGCAGACAATGGAAAGCGGCTTGACCAATCTCAATGAGAGCGTTTACGGTGTATCTGCACAGCTAACAGAAACACTGGATACGAGTGCATCCAACTTCACAGCCTCTGTGTCCGGCGTAACCGACAGCATTACGGGGGCTTTGGAAGACGGCGTCTCCAATCTCAGCAACACTGTTTCTGGCGCAAAAGAGCAGATCTCCGAAGCTTTGGTGGGTGGCGTTGTTACACTCAGCGAAACAGTCAATGCTGCAGGCTCCCAGATCTCCACAATCATGGACAGCGGTTTGGGCAGCCTGACCGACTCCGTCAAAACTGCAAATACAATCATTTCCAGGACGCTCGACACAGGCGTCGGCAGCTTGAACGAGACCGTCAATACTGCCAATACTCAGCTGACAGATACGCTGAACCTGACAGTCACAACAGTTTCCGATCACTTTGGCAGCGCAAGGGCACAGCTGCATGAAACACTCGAGACTTCTATCTCTGGCATCACCGATCACTTCACTTCAGCAAGCACCCGTCTTTCCGACGAGATACTTACCCGCGGTGAGGAAATCAATGCCAACCTGTCTCTTACAAGTGGCCGCCTGATCGACACGATCACAGGCCGCACCGAAGAGATGATGGGTGTTGTTGATGAGCGCGTAACCAACCTGGACACTGCCCTGCGCACTACAGGCGAACAGGCAGCAGACGGCATTGCAAACCGTGGTCGCGAGATCAACGAGGCAATCGCTGTTCAGTGTACCGGCTTCATCGACACTCTGTCCAACCGCTCCACCGAGGTTTCCGAAGTGCTGCGTGGTGCAGGCGAAAGCATCATCGCGGATCTGTCCCTGCGTGGCGGCGACATCGCAGCCCGTCTGGATGAAACAGCGAATACACTCGGCACCACCATCACTGTCAGCGGCGGTGAGCTGGCTGACCGTCTTGGCAACGTCAGCACTCAGATTTACGAAAGCATCACCATCAACGGTGCCGAGCTGGATCAGCGTCTGGCAGAGCGCGGTGCAGAAGTTGCTGACACGATCAGCAAACAGACTTCCGCCTTCAAAATCGCTCTTGAAAGCACGACATCTGATATCACCGGCGTACTTGGCCTGCGCACTGAGGAACTGGCAGACAAACTGGCAGACACCGGTACTCAGCTGGCTTACCTCATCGGTTCGCGTGGTGAGCGCGTAACAGCTGATCTGACCGAAATCGGTGATCGCATTACCGAAACCCTCGACGTGCGTGGCCGTGCTCTTAACGACGGTCTGGCAAGCAAACTGGCAGAACTTGAACAGGTTGTTACCGAAAGCGGTTCCGATCTTGTTCAGTCTCTCGATTTGCGCAGTCAGAACATCGGCGAATCCTTTGACAATCGCATCGAGACACTGGATGCGAAACTGGAAGAACGCACCAACACCTTCGAACAGAGCTTCGACAGCCGCGCAGCAGCCCTCACCGAGACCATCGATAACCGCACCACCGGGCTGGCGGACGCAGTGGAACTGAGCACAGGCATCATTGCAACCACTCTTGAAGAGAAAACCCGGACCATCTCCAGGATCTTTGAGGATCGTACCGACATCATCGCGGTCAATCTGTCCGAGCGCGTGGAACAGGTGGGCATCTCTCTTTCAAACCGTGCTGAAAAAATCGGCGAAATCCTCGCGCAGCGTTCCGAGGCAATTGAAGAGACAATCTCTACAAACCTGTCCACCTTCGACAAGGCAGTCGGCGACAAGGTAGAAGCAGCTGCAACAGTCATTTCTGATCGTGCAGAACACCTTGCTGTCTCTCTGTCCTCGGGCACAGAGCGTATCGATCAGGCTCTGGACGCACGTGCACGGCAGATCTCCGAGACACTGGTCAGCCGGACCCGCGAGATTGCGAAAGCATTCCACGACGGTCAGACTGAGATCAACGAAGCGCTCGACAGCCGTCTGGAAGAAGCTGGCAGCATTATCGTCCAGCAGTCCAGGAACCTCACCGACGCTCTGTCCGAGCAGGTCGCTGAGATCAATGTATCTCTCGGCTCCAAGGTCTTCGAGGTTGCAGAAACTCTCGACAGCCGCTCCAAAGCTCTCGAAACGATCCTTACAGATCGCCTCGAAGCAATCTCCTCCGCCATGGGGGACGAGAGCGAGAAAGCAGCAACCACGCTTACAAGTGCAATGGCAGAGGCAACCTCTTCCCTTGGCTCTGAAAGCACCCGTGTTCGCGACCTTATCCTCGAAGTCGTTGGTCAGGCCTCTGATCGCCTTGCTCAGGAACGTGACCTCACAACCGATAAGGTTGTCAGCTCCGTAGAGCAGCTTTCCGGCACACTGAGCAAGGAAGGTGCGCGTCTGGAGGAGATCGTTTCCAACTCCATCGGCAAAGCCCGCAACTCTCTGGAAGGCGAAGGCCAAAAAGCAGCGGCCGCTGTTTCCAATGCCATGGCAACCGTACGCGGTACGCTCACCAGAGAAGGGGACGAGGTCGCACAGCGCGTTCTGACAACCGTGGCTCAGGCGGCAAATTCTCTTGCCGTGGAAAGCGAAAACGCCCGCGCCATGTACACCGCAACCCTTGCTGAAATGTCTGGCGCCCTCACCGGCGAAAGCGACAAGGTCCGTGGTGATCTGTCCCAGACCATCGCGCTGGTCACTGGCCGCCTCGCAGCAGAAAGCGAACGTTCCAGGACGATCCTTGCAGAATCTGCAGAAGACGTCCGTAAGCTTCTGGCAGGTGAAACCGACGAAGTCCGTACCCGTGTCTTCACCACCATCGAAGAAGCGGCAGGCACCTTGTCCACCCGCGTTAAGTCCGTGGCAGACGAACTGCTGGTTAAAGCCGAAAACCTCAACGATGCCTTCGGCAGCCGTTCTGCTGAGCTCTCCGAAATCATTGGCAAGGATGGCAGTGAACTGATCACCGCTATCGAAAACCGGGCCTATGACCTGACCACACGCGTCACCGAAGTGCAGAACGCAATTCTGGATGCAGTAACGGTGAAGGGCCGGGAAGTCTCTGACCGCTTCGCACAGAACGGTCTGCAGGCAACACGCGAACTGGTTGAGGCTGGTGATAAGATCGTCACCGCAATCGACGAACGCAGCAGCATCGCGACAACCCGTATGGACGACAGCCGCGTGCGCATGCAGTCCGAAATGAACGTCCTGCTCAACGCAGTCTCCACGAAGGGGCAGGAAGTTGCAGAAACCGTCACCCGTCAGGGCGCGCTCGCAACTGATGCACTGGCACAGACGATAGACGGCATAGGCAACACTATCGAAGATCGCACCCGTATGGCTGTGAACGTGATGACAGGCACAAAAGAACGTTTGGAAACAGATGTCTCCGAAATCCTGACACGCCTCAATGCCTCCAACGGTAACCTTCGTCAGATCCTCGCATCCGCGAGCGAAAACCTGTCTGAAGTTGAAACCAACCTCGCCAACCGTGCAGGTGAGTTCAGAACCGCAATAGACCGTGCTGTCACCGAGACTGAAGCTGCAAACGCGACCATCGCGAACCAGGTTGGCCAGCTGCGCAACACAACGCATACTGTTCTTGCAGATGCCGCGAAGATCGCAGGTCGCATGGAAGATCAGAACCAGCTCCTCGGTCAGGCAATTGCGGATCTGGAAGCAACCAACACCCATGTTGACAACCGCTTCACAGATCGCCGCATGGCAATTGAAATGGTTGCAGACACCCTGATTAAGAAAACTCAGGATGTTGAAGTGCTCATGGCTAACTACACCAACACCCTTGGTGATACGCTTGAAGTTGCTGATGATAAGGCCCGCGAAGTCTCCGGCATGCTTCGTGCTGCTGCAGAAGCCGCCACCAGGTCTGTGACTGAGCAGTTCGAAAGCATGCGTATGACTGCCGGAATGGAAGGTCAGAAGGCACGTGACGCGGTTAAAGCTGCCCACGATGATATCCTTCATGACATGAAGTCCACCGTCACTGAAGCTTCCGAGCGCTTTACAGATGCAACATCCCGTATGCGTGAAGTTGCCCGCTCAGTACACCACGAGCTTGAAGCGACCCGCTCTGAACTGAATGCAGGTATTCTGGCCCTGCCGGAAGAAGCAGAAGCATCCACTTCCGCCCTGCGTCGCATCGTGAGTGAACAGGTGAAGGCACTCTCAGAACTCTCCAGCATCGTGTCCCGCCAGTCTTCTCAGTTCGATGTGTCGGCACCAGTTGAACCAGCCCGTGCGGTCAACGCTGCTCCGGCAGCGGTGGCAGCTGCCAGCCACCAGTACACAGCAGCAGAAGCACCAACCCTGCAGCAGGTTGCTGCCACCGGAGCAAAGCCTGCCCGTCTGGCACCAGGCCCTCGCCGCATGGAAACACCAGCTCCACGCGCAAAGCGTTCTCAGCCGGCACCAGCCCCAGCACCGCAGGGAAACGGCACTTCCAAGGGCTGGATCAGCGACCTGCTCCGCCGCGCATCAGATGACGAAGACACATTGGGCGGACATCTGCGTGACACAGCAAATGCGCGCACCCCGCAGCACATGGTTGAATCCCTCAACTCCCTGAGCATGGACATTGCCCGTGCAGTTGACCACGAAACCTTTGTTGATCTGTGGGAGCGCTACAAGCGCGGTGAGCGTGATGTCTTCACCCGTCGCCTGTACACCCTGCAAGGTCAGCAGACCTTCGACGAGATCCGGCAGAAGTATGGCCGCGATCCCGAATTCCGCGGCGCAGTTGAGCGTTACATACAGGACTTTGAGCAGCTGCTGTCTCAGGTCTCCAGAAGCGACAGCGACAATCAGCTCGGTCAGACCTATCTGACCTCTGACACCGGTAAGGTCTACACTATGCTCGCTCACGCGAGTGGCCGCTTCGACTAAGCGCAACAGACTTTCAAACTCAAAAAAGGCTCCTGAGATTTTCAGGAGCCTTTTTGTTAGTTCGATATAATGCAGCTGACCGCCATACTCGTGTTTTGCGCCTCGCCTCTCACTCCTCCCAGACCTTGTAATCTTCAATCACAAAACTCTCTCATTCACATCCTACAACTCGGGGATGTTTGATTGTCTGAGGAAGCGATAGGGTGCGCTTCTCAGGAAGCAAAGGCGAATAAGAGCAATGCAGGCAACGTGGCAACTAAAGTCTTTGAAAAGCGCATTGGAGCACATCCACTCAACAATGCAGCTGAAATTCGGGTTCAGGTTATGGGATGGCACACACGTTCCCGCCAATCCGCCTCAGGAAATTATTGCAATCAATGACCCAGGTGTGATCTCAGCCCTTTTGCGACGCCCTAAGATCGAGACACTCGTCGAAGCATGGATACAAAAGCGGATTGATATAAAAGGGGCCAACCTTTTTGAAATGGCTAAATTGCGCCCTCCCGGAAAAGTGAGCAAGCCGACAAGGAAACTGAACCGTCTGCTGCTGGCGAAAGCAGCTCTTCCATTTCTTTTCACACCCTCGAAACGGCGGGCAAGCTCTGACGTGAAAGGAGAAGGTGCCCGCGATGGCAGCGAGATTTCAAACAAACGCAACATCGCCCACCACTATGATGTCTCAAATGAGTTCTACGCGCTGTTCCTTGATGAGCAAATGCTTTACACCTGCGCGTACTTTACGAACGCTGAAAACACGCTGGACCAGGCTCAGCACGACAAGCTGGATATAATCTGCAAAAAGTTACGGCTGGAACCGGGAGATCACCTGCTGGATATCGGATGTGGCTGGGGCGCTCTCATTTGCCATGCAGCCGAGCACTACGGCGTCAGGGCGAAAGGCGTAACACTCTCTGAACAGCAGGTGTTGCTGGGCCGCAAAACCATAGCAGAACGAGGCCTGGAGGGCCGTGTTTCAATCGAACTAAAGGACTTCTCCAAACTTACAGGTACATTCACGAAAATCTCGTCCATTGGCATGTTTGAGCATGTCGGGCTTGCCAATCACGAAGGATACTTTCAGGCTGTAAAACGCCTGCTGGAGCCACGTGGACTCTACCTTCACCATGCCATAACAAGACCGGCCAAGCGTACAGAGAAGAAATTCAGAAAAAAGCCCGCCGAGTATAAAGCGCTGATCCGCTACATCTTCCCCGGTGGTGAGCTTGACCACATCGGCATGAGCCTCCGTAATCTTGAGGCCACAGGCTTTGAAGTGCACGATGTAGAAGGCTGGCGGGAACACTACGCTTACACCACATTCCACTGGGCAACACGGCTTATGGCACGCGAGGAGGAAGCAGTTGCGCTGGTGGGAGAAGAGACATTCAGAATGTGGGCACTGTATCTGGCAGGCGTCTCTCTGGCATTCGAACGCGGTTCAGCGCAAATCTTCCAGACAGTTGCAACCCGAAAAACAAAAAACTTCTCCGGAATGCCTCTGACGCGAGCATCTCTTTACAGAAGAGAAGATGAAACCTGCCAGAGCAGCTGATCTGCAAACACCAAACCAGCGGCTGCGTTGATGAAGGCCGACAAGGTACGCCTGGCTAAGCTGGGCGGCATACAGCAAGATCCAGAATACTATGGGAAGAGGTTACTTCGCATTCCCTGCAACCTCAATCACAGCCGGAGCAGCAGCACTTGTCTGGCGCTTGCCTGCGTCCTGCTGGCTGTTCAGTGCGGCGCGTTTTTCTGCTGCCGTTGCATGCGGGATTCGACCTACAGTATTGACAGACCAGCTGACAATCTGGGAGAGCACGTTATCTGAAGCTGCATTGAGTGCAGGAATTGCTTGAGTGACCGTATCACCAGTTGTCGGCACACGCGCCGCAAAGACGCGCATCCCGACAGAGCGGCCATCCCGGTCATCCACGATACGTGCTGACACTTCCACATAGGCCTTGTCACCACCGCCCACCTGCAACTCAAAAGCTCGCAGGGTAGTTTGCAGCTGGTAGTCAATCAATAACCCCTGCCCTGGTTGGGAGACACCACGCAGCTTGCCGGTATTCTCCAGCGCTTCAACAAGCTTGGCCTGGAAGACGCGCGGCAGTGTGTCTGCCCATGCCACCTTAGGAAAGTAGGAGTAAATCGGCCCGCCGCCCTGTGTCACCGCAATATTGCTCGTATCCAACGCCTGAAGAGCAACAGGTGTCGCCACAAGAATTTGATAATCAGAGGCACGGACTTTGACGGGAACATCGCGCGGCGCAGTCAAGCCATACAGAGCCTCAGGACCGCCTGCCCCACACCCTGAAAGCCCACCCAGCAGAACGGTACCAACAACAATTTTTTTAAGTGTCGAACCGAACACGCCAAGCTCCAGCCTTCTGCCATTAGCCACTCGTACGCTTTCGAGTCGCTTGTCTACATCATTGTCAAACATTTCAAAAAACTCAACGCCGCTGCGCACCATTAAAGACAGGTGTGTCCGATCCGCCGAAAATAACGCGATTTGGATTACGGTCAAAATTGTTCACAGCACGTCGAAATTCAATAAGTGTCTGATTTAACTGCTGCATTGCTGCAGTAAAGTCCTGTCCGCCTTGCTGACTTAGCTTCAACAGGGCAGCCGATATTGGCTCTGCACGCGAGGCAAACGCATCCGCAACCTTGCGGATGGAAGCCGCTGCATCAGTTGCTTCCCTGATAAAGCCCTGTCCGTCAGCTGAAACCATCCCGTCCACCTTCTCCAAAATCGTATTCACACGAACAGAAGCAGCATTCAGATTGGTTGCGATGCTTTTCGCCTGATCGATTACTTTATCAACGTCCGGCACCTTTGTTTTCAGCTCCAAAGTCA
Organism: uncultured Pseudovibrio sp.; assembly: GCA_947502585.1. Lineage (GTDB taxonomy): Bacteria > Pseudomonadota > Alphaproteobacteria > Rhizobiales > Stappiaceae > Pseudovibrio. The sequence goes on along the minus strand of CANNAV010000013.1, from coordinate 32,595 downwards.
TGTCATTGACCGACTTCGCAGCATTCTGGATTTCATCAATCGCTATGGAAAGGTCTGGCGATTTCTCTGCAAGAGTGGTCGCCACCTTGTCAGCAGAAGCAACAATCCTGGTTACTTTCAGGGGATCAATCGCTTTCACAATGCCGTTGGTGTTCGAGATCAGAGAGTTTGCATTGTCCATCGTCTCGCTCAGTTGATCGGAGGCAGTGCTCAGGTTCGTCCCCAGCTCACGGGCAGAAACAATCACACTGTCGATCTCCTTATTACGTCCGGCAAAGGTATTGCTCACCTCACGAATATTTGCTGTAGTTGCGCCGGCATCATCAATGACTTTTGCAATCACCTGATCTTTGTCAGAGAGCGTTTTAGATACCTTCTCAATCGAGTTTACAATGTTACTGATCTGATCGGAGTTCACCGTACTCAGGACACGGTTTGCATTCTGCGCGATCAGCACAATCTCGGCGGATGCGGTCTCGGCATTCTTCACGATACGGTCCATTACCTCTTTATTCCTGGCCAGCTCAGCAGTCAGTTGTCGTGTGTTTTCTGCAACAACAGAAGCGGCGGAAAGCATGGTGTTGATATCACCACGGCGCTCAGTCAGCACACCGCCAAGATCGGACGCACCTTTCAAAATACGTTCAACATCCTCGGGCTTAACGGCTCCAATCACTGCCTCGATCTGATCAAGTTCATCCGATAGCTCTGTCGTAAAGGCCGCCAGCTGCTCAGAGGCCAGCTTACCGTTAGCTATAATGTCACCAACACCATCCACAGAGGTCGACAGTTTCCTGGTCATCTCCCCGACATTGGTGACAATCTCGCCCAGTTTGTCAGGAGGTACATTCGCCAGCAGATTTTCACCGCGTTCCACCAGTTTGCCAATCCGGCCTGAGAGCCCCGTCAGCGCTTTCCCCATCTCGGTCACACCTGCAAGAAAATCATCGACTCCCTGGGCGTTATTGGCCAGTGCTTGAGTAAAGACCCCTAGATTTTTAATGGTCTTTTCCACCTCAGGCCGGGCTGTCGTCACAAGTCCGTCAATATGCGCCAGAGTGGAATCTGCCTTGCGCATTATGTCTTTAGCACCTTCCAGCAAATCCTCAAACTGCGATCTGCGCGCATACATAACCGGAACAATATCAGGGGCTTTGGAGAACAGAGCCGGTGAGTGAGAGGTGCCACCGGACAGATCCACATAAGCCACACCCGTCAGCCCGGTAAACCCGAGTGACGCAACTGTGTCGCGGCGCAGCGGAGCATTGGCATCAACGCGCACAATCGCAACAACAAGTTTCGGGTTTTCAGGATCGTAAGTCAGCGCGCTCACATCACCGATCCTGATACCATTAAACAGCACCTGACCGCCAATCGGCAGGCCCGTTACAGCGCCAGGGAAAATGATTTTAACATCACGACGGCTGGAGCGATCACCTGCACTCAGCAGCCAGAACGTAAACAGAAAGGCGATACCAACAACAGTCAGAACGAATGCACCAATAGCGATATTATTTGCGCGGGTTTCCATGCATCCTCCTCACACCCGTTTGAGGGCACGTGCCCCACGGAAATAAGACTTAACCCAAGGGTGCTCCACCTGCATCATTTCCTCAATGGTGCCCTCGACCAGAACCCTGCGTTCACCCAAAACGGCAATACGATCACAAATACTATGCAGACTATCCAGATCATGGGTCACCATGTAAACTGTAAGTCCCAGAGTTTCTTTGAGTTTTACAATAAGATCATCAAAATCAGCCGCCCCGATCGGATCGAGACCGGAAGTGGGCTCATCCAAGAATAACAAATCAGGGTCCAGCGACAGTGACCGGGCCAGGGCAGCCCTCTTGATCATCCCCCCGGACAGCTCAGAGGGTAGCTTGTCTGCTGCATCAGGAGGCAGCCCAACCATCTCGATCTTCAGCAAAGCTAACTCATCGCGCAAACGCGGGGAGAGCTTCAGGTGCTCGCGCATCGGCACCTGAATATTCTGCTTCACGGTGAGAGATGAAAACAAAGCGCCCTGCTGGAACAACACCCCCCAGTGCCGCTCAATCTCGCGGCGCATGTCATCTGTTGCTTCATCAAAGTCCTGCCCGAACACCTCAATGGAACCGGACCGTCGCGGCGTCAGTCCCAGCACGGCACGCATGAGCACAGACTTGCCCGTACCCGACGCACCAACAAAGCCGAGCACCTCACCGCGATAAACATCCAGATCGAGGTGTTCTAAGACAAGTTTATTTCCAAAACCGACCGTAACATCGCGAACCTGAAGCAGGATTTCCCGATCATCAGACCTAAGCTGACCTGAGGCCAATCCATTCACCGCTCCTGAGTGTCCCTGTCCCATACTGCCTAAAACCCGATAGACGCGAAAAATACAGCAAAAACTCCGTCCACCACAATGACCATAAATATAGATTTCACAACAGAAACGGTGGTATGACGCCCAAGCGACTCCGATGAACCCTCAACTTTCATACCTTCCATACACGCAATAAGCCCGATGATCAGGGCCATAAATGGCGCTTTCAAAATGCCGACCATCAATGTGTCAACAGTAACAGCCGCCTGTAGTTGTGTAATGAAGGAATGAGGCACGATACCCAGATACCACCAGCACGTCAGCCCGGCCCCAAACAACGCCGCAATATTTGCCAGAAACACAAGGATGGGAAGCGCAATCATGAGCGCTACAAGACGTGGCAGGATCAACACTTCAGTTACACGCATCCCTGTGACCTGAAGCGCATCAATCTCTTCCTGCATTTTCATTGAACCCAGCTCAGCTGTATAGGCAGAACCGGACCGGCCAGCCACCATAATTGCAGTCAGAATAACGCCGATTTCGCGCAAAACCAGAATGCCGGTGAGATCTACTACAAAGATCTCAGCACCAAACTGTTTCAGATAAAACCCACCCTGCTGTGCGATAATTCCACCAATCAGAAAGCTCATCAGACAGACAATTGGAACCGCCCCCATGCAGGACCGCTGAAACTGAACACCAATAGAAGCTGGTCGCAGTCGCCCTGGATGCGCCATCGCCGCGGTGATTGTCGCTGTCAGACCACCCATCATCGCCAGAATATCGCTCGTATCGCGGCCAAGCTGACGTGTCGCCTCACCCACAGCCTCCAGATAATTAACGAAAGAGTTACCAGGGTGTTCTTCGAGGCGACTTTCGACTTTTTCCCGTTCCACTTCCTTCAGCAAAATGTCAAAACGCTCATCCTCATAGATGAACCCTACCTCCCGGCCCTGCTCGGTCTGCTCCATCTGGAATCGCTGCAACAGCCAGGCACCAGCTGTATCGAGAAAACTTACCGCCTTTAAATCCACACGAATTGCGGAGTGACTAAGCCCGGATGCGACCTGATTGATGAGTTTTTCGCAAGTATCCCCCTGCCGGATGCCCCAGGAGCCAGAAGCCGTAAGCAAAAGTAACGCCCCGTCTTCAGCTGTTACCAGGTCCGGCGCATTCATTTTATCGCTCAGCTTCATCACTGGACCCTGCGCCTTCTGATCTAAAAATCCTATTGATACTATACAGATTTCTGTAGTGTGTCCTCTGGTAATCTTCATTCAGCCACAAGTACAACGGAAAAATTATGTCTATTCCTAAACCATATCTATTATTTCTTGGGGACGTAAAAGACGAGCTTGCAGCAAAAACTGCACATGGCGTACTTGATTGGCGGCCAGAGTGGTGCCTTGGGCAAATTACACTCCCGGGCTGCAAAGCCCACACGATCCTGCCAGAGATGAGCCTTTCCGAAGCCACGAAGGCAGGTGCAAAGACCATGGTCCTCGGCTGCGTTAATGCAGGCGGCGTCCTGCCAGATCAGTGGATCGCAACCATTGTTGATGCTCTTAACCATGGTCTCAACATCGCAGCCGGGCTGCATATCAAGCTGGCAAGCATTCCAGACATTGCAGAAGCTGCGGCCAGGAACATGTGCAAGCTTCACGACCTGCGCTTTACGGATCTCACCTTTGCAACCGGCAAAGGCGAAAAGCGCTCCGGAAAGCGTTTACTCACTGTTGGCACCGATTGCTCCGTTGGCAAAAAATACAGCGCACTTGCTCTGCAAAAGGGACTGGCTGACCGCAATATCAGCTCGGACTTCTGCGCCACGGGTCAGACAGGCATCCTCATCGCTGAACGCGGCGTTGCCATCGACTCGGTGGTCTCGGATTTCATCTCTGGAGCAGCGGAACACCTCAGCCCGGCCACCGAAGACGACCACTGGGATGTGATCGAAGGTCAGGGGGCCCTGCATCATCCATCTTTCGCCGGGGTTTCCCTCGGCCTGCTCCATGGCTCGCAACCGGATGCCTTCGTGGTCTGTCATGAGCCAACCCGCTCCACCATGCGCGGTGTTTCAGCGCCCATTCCAGCCATTCAGGACGTCATTAACCTGACAATACAACTGGGCCGCCCCACCAATCCGGATATTCGCTGTGCCGGTCTGGCCATCAACACCATGATGCTTTCTGAAAATCATGCAAAAAAACTGATTGAAGAGCTGGAGGAAGCGCATAAACTGCCCGCAACAGATCCTGTCCGCTTCGGGACCGATCCAATCATTGATCATATTTGCGCGGAGTTTAAACTGGTTTGACCTGTCGCCTGTCTGTTAAAGCTGAAACATACCCAATTGCGGGAAGCTTTACCATTGCCCGCGGTTCCCGTACCGAAGTAAACGTCCTCACAGCTACACTCACACAGGACGGTTACACCGGTCGCGGCGAGTGTGTCCCATACCCACGTTATGACGAAAGCGTCGGGAGCGTCACAGCTCAGATTGAAGCTGCGCGTGGTGCTATTGAAGCCGGCGTGTCCATCGAAGAGCTGCAAAGCCTCATGCCAGCAGGTGCAGCCCGCAACGCCATTGACTGCGCCCTGTGGGATCTGACAGCAAAACGCCAGAGCTCCACTGTAGCTGAACTGGTGGGCATTAAGTCCCGGCGCATTCTGGAAACTGCCTATACCATCTCTGTTGGAACTCCACAGAAGATGGCAACAGACGCTGCAAAAGCCGGAAGCCGCCCCCTTCTCAAAGTTAAACTTGCAGGTGACGGCGATGAAGAACGCATCGCTGCTGTCAGGCAAGCTGCACCAGAAAGTAAGCTTATCGTCGATGCCAATGAGGGCTGGTCAGAAGATAATCTGGAAGCCAACATCAACGCCTGTCAGCAGGCGGGCGTTGGACTGGTGGAACAGCCTTTGCCTGCAGGTAAAGATGGTCTTCTGGCGCAGGTGGACCACCTCATCCCTATCTGCGCGGATGAAAGCCTGCACACTTCAGCTGACCTGGAAAGCCTCCGTGATCGCTATTCAGCTGTTAACATCAAGATCGACAAAACCGGCGGTCTCACTGAGGGGCTGAAGTTGCTGCGCAAAGCAGAAGAGATGGACTATGTCATCATGGTCGGCTGTATGCTCGCCACATCTCTTGCCATGGCGCCTGCCATGCTGCTGGCGCAAAACGCAGAGTTTGTTGATCTGGACGGGCCTTTGCTGCTTGCCAGGGATCGCGAGCACGCAATCCGGTTTGAAGGAAGCCTTATGCACCCCCCCCTACCGAAGCTTTGGGGCTAGAGCCTGTCCGTTTACCTGGCTTCACTCAAACACCAGCAGCTTACTCCCTGCAAAGATGTCGGAGCCGATGCGTTTATGCAACTGAACGCGACACGCTCTGATCACTGGTATACTGGTATCAGGAGGAAAGCGTCTGTCACATTGACGCCGCCTTATTTTTAAAAGCGCCTGGTAACCAGCATAAGCGTCAGAACACCGACACAGCAGATCCCCGCCATCAGATAGAAGGCATAGGCCGGGTCAATCGCGTAGAGCCAGCCGCTGGCAATACCGCTCAATCCCATAACCACGCCAAGGGCTGTTTGTGTCAACCCCTGCGCCGTCCCAAGGCGTTTGCTTGAAATCAGCCTGGACGTGTAGGCAACCATGCCTAAAAACACCATGCCAAAGCTACCGGCATGCAGCAGCTGGAGCAAAACAGCAGACCACGTCTCCGTCGCATAAGGGAACAGCATCCAGCGGATGATGCCCGCAACACCTCCTGTGACCATCAACCCCCAGGCTCCAAGGTGCCGCAAGAAGAAGGAACCCCAGACAAAAATACCAATCTCTGCCAGTGTCCCGATTGCCCACAATCCACCGACCATCGCATCGCTGATACCCACAGACAGCCAGAAGATACTGGCAAAGGCATAAAGCGCAGAGAAGCTGCCAAGCAGCAGACCACCTGACAACACCACAAGCAGGAATTGCGGTTCACGCAGTTCTTCAGCAGTCCAGACGCTCTCTTTGCCTGAGCTACGGCTTTCTGAAGGCATACCCGGCAGCAACACAGCAAGCAGCGCGAGCAAACCAAGGCTGCCCACACTCAGAAACAGCAGTTCAGCAGGTTCCCCGAATGTCAGATACCAGCCACCAATCAGCGTCGCAGCCACAAACGCAATCGACCCCCATGATCGCATAGGCCCATAATTCAGGCCCAGCGTACTCACAGTTTCATAGGCATAGGCATCCTGCAGCGGTTGAATAGGCGTATAGAAAACAGAGAGGAATACTACCAGAACAATGATTGTCCAGTAGTCACTGGAGTAGATCAGCACCCAGAACGAGATCAGCGCTATAACACTGAACAGCGCAATGGAATGACGCCTGCGCCCCGCACGATCCGAGATACTCGTCATCACCGGACTCGCAAAAATGCGGGTAATATTTGGTAAGGCAATAACCGAGGCGATCTGCACGGGTGTAAAGTTGATATCCTCCAGAAAAAGCGGAAAATACGCAAGAAAGAAAGCGTTTGCAAAATTAAACGCTGCAAACAGACCACTTACGCCTGTTGCAATCCAGAACGGGTTACTGGCTCTCCCTGATGGAGAAATTCTTCTGGGCATAGTCATTGGAAAACACTACAAATCTGGGTGGATATATCCGAGGCATCGATGGGAAGGGGGTACTCTTATCACTTGTGCTAATAGGGACTATCCAAATCAATGTAAACCAATTATTAGCCGTAGAATCTTCTATGTAAACTTATAGTATTATCTTAGTTATTAAGGAGCCACTAATGGCTGGCAACAACCGAAAGGTCCTTTTGAGCTCCGGGGAATTTGATGCCATCAAAAGCGCACTTTCAGAAACTGAAAGAGGCCGCGCTTTCCTTCATGATCACCTCACACTAAACAGATCCGCCGAAACCGCAGACCTTCTGGAGGCTCTCCGGCGACTTGAAAAAGCACTGGTTGAGCGCGAATTGCCGTCTGAGATGGAAAGATATCGCCTGCACACCTATGAAATGCATGAGGCAATCGAGCGAACCAGGGACGAGATATCGAAGATCAAGCTGGAAAGTATCGATAATAATCGCTTTTCAGCCGCTTCAGACGAGTTAGATGCAATCGTTACATCCACAGAAAGCGCGACACAGACCATTCTGGAGTCCTCTGAAGCTATTCAGAATCTGGTGGACAAGCTCCGCGCCTCAGGAACAGAAGATGCCCCATGCGATGCCATTGAAGAGATGGCCATGGAAATTCTGATGGCCTGTTCCTTCCAGGACCTGACAGGACAGCGCATAAACAAAGTGGTAAAGGTCCTTCATTATCTTGAAAGCCGTATTGCCAGGATGATCCGCATCTGGGGCGTAGACTTGGCTGATGAAAACCGCCCGGAAACCAGGCTAAATGAGCCGTATGATGATGATCGTCATGTCGACAAGCGCCCGGATGCCCACTTGCTTAACGGCCCGCAGATGGACGGTGAAGGCGTCGGTCAGGCGGATATTGATGCACTGTTTGAGGCAACACCTGCCTCAACTGAAGAAGCGCTGAACGAAAACGTGGTTCAGCCTGCTGCTGAACCACGAGCAAAGGCGCTCCATCAGGAAGATGGCGAAGCACCGGAACCTGCTGAAGTCATTGTGACTGATGATGTGGAGGAAGAACTGAACGCCGTCGAAATGCCTCAGGTCTCATTGATTGAAGATGACGACCTCATAGTCACCAACAGCGATACACCAGCTGAGGCAGTTGCCACCGCAGAGCAGGACGTTACGCCAATCAAAGTCGACGGGCAATCTCCTCCGCTCACCTCTCCGGGAGGCAACAACTGCGACCCGCTCCATCACCTCTCAACAGGCGAGCGCCTCGCACTCTTCTCTTGATCGGGAACAAAAGCCAGCAGTTCGAAAGCCGTTTGCCTCTGTTTCAACGCAAACGGTTTTTCTTATGTAGGTGCTTTCCCGGCAGAATACTGCTTTAATGCCATCTCAAAGACAGCAGGATCCACATTTCCGCCGGAGATCGTGATCACTGCTGTCTTCCCGGCAAGGTCAACCTTACCAGACAGAACAGAAGCCAGCGCCACAGCCGCACCCGGTTCAACAACCAGCTTCAGCTCAAAATATGCAAAGGCAACCGCACTCATCGCCTCGTCATCTGTGACACGCAGACCCTTTGCATGGCGCCTTCTCAAAACTGAGAAGCTTTTGTCTCCCGGCATTTCAGCCAGCACAGCATCACAAACAGACCCGCCCAGAGCTGCATTGCGAACACGCTCCCCAGTCTCAAGAGATCGTGCATAATCATCAAAGCCAGCAGGCTCTGCCGTGTAAATCTGACATTCAGGTAGTTTCTCTTCCAGCGCCAGCGCAATACCGCTGGTCAATCCTCCGCCGCCAGTACAACTGATCAGCACATCAGGCGAAACACCCAAAATCTCGCATTGCTCTGCAATTTCAAGCCCGGCCGTACCCTGACCTACAATCACACCGCCGTCGTTGTAAGGGTGGATGAACGTCGCACCACGCTCCTTACAAATACCACGCGCAATCACCTCACGGTCCTCGCTTTCGCGATCATAAAGAACAACTTCAGCGCCCAAAGTTTTCGTCCGCTGGATCTTCATCTGTGGCGCATCCCCAGGCATCACAATCACCGCCGGAAAGCCAAGGATCTTTGCAGCCGCCGCAACGCCCTGCGCATGGTTCCCGGAGGAACACGCCACCACTCCAGCGGGACGCTGTTCCACAGGGATCAGTGAAAGCCGGTTGAACGCTCCGCGAAACTTGAAAGACCCGGTACGCTGAAGGTTTTCTGCCTTGATAAAGACACGGCCATTCGCCTGCTCATCCAGCACCGGATAGTTCAAAAGTGGTGTCAGGCTGGCATAACTTTGCAACCTTGCCCTTGCTTTCTCAATTTCGGAAAAAGTGAGTTCAACAGGATTGGAAACATCTGAAACCATAAAAACCTCGGGTAACAGCAACGTGCCCTCATGTATAGCACGCAAATCCATCCGGGCTTCAGATATTCTCATACAGTCCGGGGAAATCCGCTCAACCATTCAGGTGTTTTCCAACAGAACCTTTACCCGCATACCTGTCCTGCCGAAATCCGGCAGCCAGTGCAGGATCATAGGCACGTTCAGCATTGGCCAGAAACTGCTCAGCACTCGCCCGCCACGTAAATTGCAGCGCAACCTCCCGGCAATGATCCCGTGAAACCTCCAGCGCTTCCAGTGCAGCCGCCTCGAGATCAGCATTCAGCACCCCTGCCCCGCTGTTTCCAATTACATCAATCGGCCCCATCACAGGAAAGGCTGCCACAGGCGTCCCGCAAGCAATTGCTTCCAGCAGCACATTACCAAATGTGTCGGTCAGGCTCGGGAACACAAACACATCCGAATTTGCATAATATTCAACCAGCGCATCACCAACCACAGGTCCGGTAAACACCACGTCCGGATAAGCGACCCTCAGCTCCTCCAGCTGCGGACCACCGCCAACAACCACCTTGATACCCGGCAAAGCAAGCTGCAAAAACGCCTCAATGTTCTTTTCTACCGCCACACGTCCCACATACAGAAACCGTGGCCCAGGCAGATGATCCGCCAGACCGGTCCTCATGGGCCGGAAGCGCTGATGATCCACCCCGCGAGACCAGCGCAGCAGGTTTTCAAACCCCCGCATACGCAGGTCAGTTTCCAGAGTTCTCGTCGCAACCATGCACCCGTGCCCGCTGTTATGAAAACGACGCAGCCAGGAATAACTGAGGGACAGAGGTACCGGATAGCGTGCCTGCAGATACTCAGGAAAACGAGTGTGATAACTGGTTGTGAAAATACGCCCGTCCCGCTTAGCCACCTGTCTTGCCATAAGGCCCAACGGCCCCTCAGTCGCGATATGCAGATGGTTGCAATCATACTTCGCAATAAGTCCACGCACGATATGTGGCAGAGTCAAACTCAGCCGGATCTCACCATAAGACGGCATCGGTATGCTATGGAACGACTGCGGCGTCAGGAACTCAACCAGAATACCCATAGAGCGCAACTCAACAGCAACCCGCTCCAGCGTCCGCACAACACCGTTGATCTGAGGCTTCCATGCATCGGTGACAATCAGGATCGAACTCATGCTGCCACCCGTCCGTCAGGTTTCTCTTTCGCAGAAAGAGTCTCGTCCCGTATGCAGTCAGCCCAGTGGATAAGTTCAAATGTGCCATCAAAATTTTCGGCAACAGCAGTACAGCTTTCCACCCAGTCACCGGTGTTTATGTAGTGTATGCCGTTGGTTTCATAATCAGCTGCATGGTGGATATGACCACAGATCACACCATCCACTTTCTGCCGCCGCGCCTCGCTAACCAGCGTTTCCTCAAACTTGCCGATGAAGCTGACGGCGTTCTTGACCTTCAGCTTCGCCCATGCTGAAAGGCTCCAGTAGGTCAGCCCCAGCTTGCGACGGCAATAGTTCAGCACTGTATTGAGGTTGAGCGCACTTACATAAGCCCAGTCACCAAAGAAGGCCAGCCACTTTGCGTGGCGCACCACCACATCAAACTGGTCACCGTGAATGACAAGATATTTCTTGCCGTTGGCCCCCTCATGGATGAACTGGTCAACGACTTCCACACCCCCAAAGTGAATGCCGAAGAAATCCCGTAAGAACTCATCATGATTGCCGGGAATGTAAACGATCCGTGCACCCTTACGCCCTTTACGCAAAAGCTTTTGCACCACATCATTATGCAGCTGAGGCCAGTACCAGGATCGTTTCAGCCGCCAGCCATCAATAATGTCCCCGACAAGATAAACCGTGTCAGCATCGTTTTGTTTCAGAAAGTCCAGTAAGAGATCAGCCTGACATCCGCGTGTGCCCAGATGCACGTCAGAAAAAAACAAGCTTCTGTACTTCTTGCTAGAATAATCACCGGTCACCACAAAGCCTCCGGAATAAGAAAACCTTCCTTCCTTTAAATTGATTCACAAGAAACAAATATGACAGCAAACATATACTAATTCCTGGTAGTTTGCAGCTTGAACTTCAGGCAAAATTACAACTCGTATATTAACGAATGGGGAATCAAGGACCTGCAATTCAGCCGAATATTCTATTTGCTTACTAAGCTTTATTCCCCCTGGCTCAAACGTTCTTGAGGATGTAGGCTGACTATACAATTCACCGATTCAACAGGATATTGAAATGCACCTGGGTATTGAGGGGCGCAAAGCCATCGTCTGCGCATCCAGCCGCGGGCTGGGACTGGCAACAGCAAAAGCACTGGCAGACGCCGGATGTAATCTCATAATCAACGGACGCGACGTACAACATCTTGACCGGATCGCCAGGGAACTGGCAGCACAACATAACGTCTCCGTCATTCCCGTGGCAGCAGATATCTCCACACCAGAAGGCCAGCAAGCCGTTCTGAAAGCCTGCCCGGATCCGGATATCCTCATCAACAACAACGGCGGCCCACCACGCCGTGACTTCAAAGAGCTGGATCGCGAATCCATTCAGGATGGCATTATCCAGAACATGATCACCCCGATCGAGCTGATCAAAGGGGTTATTGATGGCATGGCAGAACGCCGTTTTGGCCGCATCATCAACATCACCTCCATGTCCGTGAAGATGCCAATTGAAGGTCTGGACCTGTCCAGTGGTGCCCGCGCTGGCCTCACCGCATTCCTTGCAGGCGTTTGTCGTCAGTACGCTCAATACAACACCACCATCAACAATGTGTTGCCCGGCAAGTTCGACACTGATCGCCTGAAAGGTGGTTTTGAGCGTCAGGCTGAACAGACAGGTGTTTCAATCGAAGAAGCCAGGCGCCTGTCTTCAGAAGATATCCCTGCAAGGCGCCTTGGCAATCCTGAAGAGTTTGGCAAAGCATGCGCCTTCATGTGTTCAGCTCATGCCGGCTACATCACAGGCCAGAACCTTTTGCTCGACGGTGGCCTTTACCCAAGTGCGTTCTGAAGCGAAATGCCTCCCCGCTGACACCTTGCGGGGAGGCAAACCAAATCAGCAATAACAACATTTAAAACTTCAGGCGCGCACCTAAGCTTATGATGTCGGCACTGGCGTCATTGACCGGCCCTTGAATGGTAATACCTTCATAGAACGGATGGTCCGGATTAATGTTGATGTTCCCCTTTTCCGGGAAAACATGCGAGTAGCCAAAATCAAACTCCAGCCAGTCCCCGTAAAAATAACTTAGCCCGGCACTCAGCCAGAACCGATTTGTATCAGGCAGTCGCGGTGTCCGATTTGCCTCATCAATCGGTGACCACTCATAGGCCAGGCCAAATCGTCCAGTAATACTGCTGGTAAAGTCGTATTCTGTCCCAAGAGAAATAAAGTAGCCATCATTGTACTGGAATGGAAGATTAGTTTCTTCAACACCTTGTAGATTGTGGACAGGAAATGTCCCAAAGCGTGACCAGTGTGTCCACTCAAACGTCCCCATCCCGCGCCAACGCTCGCTCAGCTCTTGCTGGAAAGAAACAGTTACTGTTTCCGGCATAATGATGTTTGCACGAATAGGAACCGGCACACCGCCTCCGATAACCAGCCGCCCTTTCAGGTTGTGCTCAACCGGAGACCGATATCCGATACCCAGTTGAGTACCTTGCCATGGTTTAAAGAGTGCACCTACAGTTGCCCCAAAACCAAGATTATTATCTTCACCACGCAGCTCAGCCGTTGGAGAGGATGCAGTAATCGGCGGCACCCCGGTTGCAGACTTTAACCGGACCTGGAGGTACTGAAACTGCATCCCAACTCCAAGCGAAAACTTCTCCGTCACCTCATAAGCCGCCATGGGTGTAACATTCGTAGTTAACACTCGGGAGGACCGTGCATAGACCTGTCCGGCCCATTCGATCTGAGGTTTGGTTTCAAAACCATAAGGTGCGTTAGAGCTGATCCCGAGAGATAAACGGTCATTGAACTTCCAGGTGCTATATCCTGCAGGCACCCAGGCATCAATACCAACGTCACCAGAGGAATATGGAACACCGCTGACCGGAATACCCAGCACATCAACAGTTGCTCGGTCAAGATCAATCGTTGCACTTGGGAATACAATGGATTGTGAAGTCTCCGTCTGCATCCCCTCATGACCGGTCATGGTCGCCGGGTTCCAATACATGCTGGAGAGGCTTTTGGAGATGGTCGCATTCCCCGCAAAAGAAAGCCCCTGATACCAGGCCGACTGCTCACGAACAGCAAAAGCACCAGCAATCGCCTCAGACGCAATCAGCAAAGAATAGAAACCAGTGATCGTAATGAGTGAATATCTGGACATGCACAGTACTTTCTGTTCCCAAGAAAACATTTAAGCAGTGCCATGATCAAACTACGAGTTACATATTGATTCGGCTCTCTTTACTAGGATTGATAATATTAAAAACTAATTGCACTGGCATATTTAATGGTATGGAGCGTTGACTTCATAAAAAAACAATGCCAATCGGGCTTACAACCACTTGGCTACCAGCATTTCAGACAGGTACACCGAAACATTTCCTGTGGCAAAAGGTGCGCATAACAAAAGACCCTCCAAATGGAGGGCCTTCAAACACAATTTGATGCGCTGGCTAACTTCTTGCAACGATGTTTTTGCCCAGTGAAAGAGCGCTCCACCCGGCCAGAAGTTCCTGTACTTCTATGTAACTCTCATAAATCTTACGAGCAGCTGTGTCTTTCCCGGTGTATATATTCAACACCTCGGCGCTGGTTTCTTTCAAGGCGGCCAGCACCTCTTCCGGGAATTCACGCACCTCAACCCCATGCTCGTCCTGCAGCACTTTCAGGCTGGCTGCATTTTGCGCATTCGCTTCAGACAGTGAAAGATCAGCTTCAACACGGCAAGCCTCTTCAACCACGGCCTTCAGTTCCCGAGGCAGTCCCTCCAGCGCAACAGCATTCACAATCGCTTCGCCCGTACCATTTGGTTTATTAAAGCCCGGACCATAATAGTACTTGACCAGTTTCTGGAAGCCCAGAGCACTGTCACTCCATGGGCCAAGGAACTCGACACCATCAACCACATGCGTCTGCAGACTGGTGAAAATCTCGGAGGCGGGAATATTGACCGGGGTAACACCAAGCTTACGCAAGATCTCACCGCCCAGTCCGGCAATGCGAAGCTTGCGGCCTTTCAGGTCATCCAGCCTCTCAACAGGATCATGATACCAGCCAGCCATGGTCGGGCCAGTGTTGCCACCCATAAATGGCTTCACACCGAATGGTGCATAAAGATCATCCCAGAGTTCCTGACCGCCAAGCTGATCCACCCACGCAGTGTGTTCATGAGGCAAAAGACCAAAAGGAATTGTCGTAAAAAACACAGACCCTGGCATCTTACCAGCCCAGTACATAGCAGCTGAATGACCCATCTGTGCAGTACTGCTTGAAACAGCGTCAAACACCTCATAAGCGGGAACCAGCTCACCGGCAGCAAACAGCCGAACACGCATCCGGCCATTGCTCATGATGTTGATGCGATCGCAAATGCGTTGCGCAGACATACCAGGTCCGGGCAAGTTCTTCGGCCAGCTGGTTACCATACGCCATTCGATCACCGGGTCAGCAACCTGAGCCAGTGAGGGTGCAGCAAGTGCAGCGCTTCCGGCAACCACCCCGGTTGTTAGCCCTAACGCCTGACGACGGGTCAGGTTATTTTCTTTGTTTTTGGCCATTATATCCGCCTTATTACGTAGACCAGAATTCGTGGAAATGGTGTACAGGCCCATGTCCCTCGCCGACATCAAGCGTATCCCCGGCTCTGATCGCCTGACTAATATACGCTTTCGCTTCACCAATCGCATCCCGCAGCCCTGATCCTTTAGCAAGCTCCGCTGCAATCGCAGAGGACAGGGTACAGCCGGTTCCATGTGTATTCTTTGTGTCAAACCGTGGAGCTGTATACCATCTTTCCGCATCGTGGGAGAGGAAGAGGTCATCACAGGTGTCATCAGATCCGTGCCCGCCTTTCAGCAGAACCCCATTGGCGCCTATATCCAGCAGAAGCAAAGCCTGCCTGTGTATGCCTTCACGGGACCTGGCCACCGGTTGCCCAAGCAAATAGGCTGCTTCCTGTATGTTTGGCGTAATCAACGCCGCAATTGGGAACAGCTTCTGCTTCAGGACTGCAACAGCGGAGTTTTGCAGCAAAACATCTCCCGAAGTTGCCACCATAACCGGATCGAGAACGATGCGCTTAACATCATATTCCGCCAGCTTATGAGCAATAACATCGATAATTTCCGGCTGTGAAAGCATGCCGATCTTCACGGCATCCACCTTCAGGTCAGAAAAAACAGCATCCATCTGCTCCGCCACAAATGCTGGCGGCACATCATGAATACCCGTCACGCCCTTGGTATTTTGCGCTGTCAGTGCAGTGATAACACTGGCCCCATAAACACCACGAGCCGAAAAGGCCTTCAGATCTGCTTGAATTCCGGCGCCACCACCGGAATCTGAACCTGCAATTGTGACTGCAATTGCACTCATTAGACCAATACCCCACCTTTATCATTCATTGTTTCGAGCCTGATGCGCTCATTAAACTGGTCGGCTGTCAGGCCATAAAGACTATCAATGAAAGCTGGAGCGAAGCTTCCCGGCCCGTTCACCTGCCCCGCGGCAATCTCGCCGCAGACTCCATAGACGGCCAGCGCTGCAAGCGCAGCAAGCTCCTTATCCGGCTCAACAGCAGCAAAACCGGCAAGAACACCACCCAAAGCGCAGCCGATACCAGTCACTTTGTCCATGTAAGCATGCCCATTGCCCACCGTGTAGGTTGCCTCACGGCCAAACACAGCATCTTCAATACCGGTGCGCACAACCAGCGTGTTCCCGGCAACAGCCCCACCAAGCCCGGCGCTCTCAGCCACGTTGGCCTTCAGGATCGAAACGTTCTCTTTCAAAATGTCCCTGGCAAACTCCATGCGAATGTCTGAGCGATCTACTTTAACCGGGTCCAGCACCACGGGCATAGATTTACTGGCAGCGCCTTCCAGCCCCAGCCGAATACCATGCCGCCGTTTACCGTCCAGTGTTCCAAGATTGAGGAGCAAACCATCGACACTCTCGATAAATGCAGGAATTTCATCATGAGCTGACGTCATCGACGGCACAATATTACAAGCCAGCATCACATTCGCGGTAATGTTCTGCGCAACAGAGTTCGTCAGGCAATGAACCCGGACACCACGTTCACGTAAAACCCCAAAGACCTGCCAAAGATTTTCAGCTGTGTAGGACATTTGTTTTCGCTCCCCTATCTATTACCGCGGGAACAATTAGCTTCATACTCATCCCAATTCCCTCCGCCGGCATAATCCGGATCAGGTTCCAGGAGTTGGCATCCCGCCTCTCAGCCCGTCACTCACATCCGGGCACCCCCATTGGTCAGAATTTTTGCTAGCAAACCGGAGAGCGAACTGCAAGCGGAAACCGGGAACAGTGACATAAGGCAACTGGGGGCAGACTTCACATAAAAAACGCAAAAGCTTGCAAAAAAACGCAGCTTCAACGCAAAATACTCACAAACAACGCAAGCTCGAAGTCGGGCGTTTCCTGAAAGACAAAACAATCTTACGGGACAGAAGGATAGCAGATTAATGATTCCGTTCTTTATACAGATTAAATGCCAGCTTGGAAAAACCTATCAGGTTGCCAATGCAATAGCGGACGCGGAAATAGCCTCCGAAATCTACTCTACGTCCGGGGATTTCGACCTGCTGGCCAAGTTCTACGTCAACGATGATGAAGACATTGGTCATTTCGTTGCTGACAAGATTCAGGTCTTCGAAGGCATCCAGGACACCAGAACCATTATTACCTTTAAAGCGTTCTGATACCGACGAGAACAGGCGGGACACCAGCCCCGCCTGCACACTCTTATTTAAGCTCTGCAGCCTTGATAGCTTAGCTTTGAGCCTCCTGAATTGCAGTCCAGACAACAACCGGCGTCGCGGGCATATCTATGTGCTCAACACCAGCATTCCTGCGTAGCGCATCCTGCACAGCATTCATCACCGCCGGCGCAGCTCCAATAGAACCAGCCTCACCAGCCCCTTTAATGCCCATCGCATTTGTCGTTGAAGGAACATTGCTTGTCGAGAAATCAAAGTTCGGCAAATCATCAGCGCGTGCAATATGATAGTCCATGAAAGAGGCTGAAAGCAGCTGCCCCGTTTCATCATAAACCGTGTTTTCACACAGCGCCTGAGAAATCGCTTGGGCTGCACCGCCATGCACCTGACCGGCAAGAAGCATCGGGTTCACCGTCACGCCAAAGTCATCCACGATCACATAGCTGATAACGTTCGTCTTACCGGTTTCAGGATCAACCTCCACCTCACACACATGCGTGCCATTAGGGTAAGTACATTCATCCTGCATGACATTTTCCGCTGCACTCAAGGTATCCGGTTGCGATCCGGCCACATCAGCAAGGCTGACTTGCTGATCTGTACCTGCCACGCGCACCTGCCCGTCTTCCAATATCAGATCCCCAACACCAACCTCCAGCTTCTCACTGGCAATCTCCTTGATCTTTTTAACAAGCGTTTCAGAAGCCGCCTTCACCGATGGCATACCAATTGGAATAGACCGCGACCCGCCGGTACCACCACCAGTCGTCACACGGTCTGTATCCCCCTGCACCATCTCAACCTGATCAAGCTGCAAACCTAAATATTCTGCAATCACCTGACCATAAGCCGTTGCATGGCCCTGACCGTTACTCTGCGTTCCGATAAGCAAGGTAACGCTGCCGTTCTTGTTCAGCTCAAGCCTGGCTTCCTCACCGCCAGCAAAGGCACAGGCCTCCACATAGGTCGACAGGCCGAGACCACGGTACAAACCTTTTGCCTTGCTCTCCGCTTCACGTTCCGCAAACGTATCGTAATGGATCTCATCCAGCGCTCTGGTCAGATGAGTACCGAAGGAACCCGTATCATACATGCGGCCAAGCGCTGTTGTATAAGGTAAAGCCTCATCGGGGATAAAGCTCTTGCAACGGAACTCTGCCGGATCCATGCCGGTTTCATAGGCTGCTTTATCCACCAGCCGCTCAATCAGATAGAGCGCCTCAGGACGCCCTGCCCCGCGGAATGCATCGACCGGCACCGTATTTGTATATACACCCGTCGCCTCGACCCATGTTGCGGGGATATCATAAAGACCGGAGGTCATGGATATGCCGACCTGTGGAATACCAGGGCCAAACTCATGCAGATAAGCCCCCATGTTTGCAAGTACATGCACCTTGAGGCCGATCATTTTGCCGTTTTCATCGAGTGCAAGCTCAGCTGTGGACACATTGTCCCGGCCATGCGCATCAGACAGGAAGTGTTCGGTACGCTCCTGAAGCCATTTCACGGGACGCCCAAGACGTTTCGCGGCAATCAGGCAAAGAGGGTATTCAGGATAGGTGAACATCTTGGTTCCAAAGCCACCACCCACATCAGGTGTCACAACGCGGATATCTTTTGGGTCGACGTTGAGTATGTTCCTGGCAATCAGATCACGCATGCCGTGACCACCCTGCGTTCCGGTGGTCAGCGTATACCTGCCGCTCTGACCATCGAACTCGCCAATACAAGCACGCGGCTCAATTGCATTGGACACCAGACGGTTATTAACCACCTTAATCCTGGTAACATGATGCGCCTTCCGGAATGCCTCTTCCATCGCATCCTTGTTACCCATGCCAATGTGAAAAGCCTCATTAGATCCATGCTCCGGCCATACAGGAGGAGCGTCACCTTCTAAAGCTGCTTCAGTTCCGATTGCCGGATCGAGATCTTCATAGTCGACCTCAATCATCTCCATCGCTGACCGCGCTTGCTCCACCGTTTCAGCAACAACGAATGCAATAGCATCCCCAACAAACCGGGCTGTATCAGAGCAAAGTACTTCACGAAGAGGCACCCAGTGCTTCGTCCCGTCCAACTGCCGGAGTACGGCTTTACACGGGATAGAGTTCGTCCCCTCAATATCCGCAGCAGTCAGAATGAGCTGCACACCATCCATGCCCCGCGCATCATCCAGCCCCTCTAAAGTGAACTTTGCAAATGCCAGAGAGGACCGCAAAACAACGGCATGTGCTGCACCGCTCACCTTCAGGTCATCCGTATAATGACCTTTCCCAGAAATAAAGGCGGCGTCTTCTTTACGCCGTACGGGAGCACCAATTCCAAACTTCGGTGTAGCAACCTGATTCATGAAAACCTCAAAAATCTGGAGAGCGGCCCGACACCGCACCTTCCAACACAGCTTTTACGCACCAAACTAAAACGTACAGTGCTTTCCTCAGCCTGCAAGTGTTTTCTGGTTCACTGCAGAAGTGTAATTTCCGGGGTGACTTAAGGCCACCATCACATCATATAGAGCAAATAACGAAAGGGATTTAGAGCTATAAGTTGTCTGAAACTTTGTGCTTCTCGTCTAAACTCTCAAGCGAAATTTATTAGGAATTTGACCAAACCGCAAACATCAGGTTATTTAACCCATACACCCATCTGATCTTTGTTACGTTGTTCGCCCATGGCGCACACCATTTTGCACCAGACATCGGGTCTGGTCGTTTTGATCGTATCAAGGCAGCTTCGAAAGCAGTTATATGCCTGTTCCTTCAGCAGAGCCTGAAGACAGCTCATCATCTGCTGCGTTAAAAACAAGGTTTTCCGAAAAATGGCAAAGCCTTTCTAATAATACACGCGGCATTTGCTGGGCCCTTCTGGCAACATTCCTTATGGCCGTCATGAGCACTATCATAAAGCTGCTCGGCGACCGTTTACATGTTACTCAAATTCTAATGCTTCGCCAGTTATTCATGCTGGCGATTTCAGCGCCGATCATCATCAGAGGATTTCCGGGTTCCCTGAAAACACAGGCTCCACTGCTTCACCTGGGCCGCATCCTGCTTGCGTCCTCGGCAATGTACCTTGGCTTTACTGCTGTCATTCACTTGCCACTTGCAGAAAGCACCGTAATTGGGTTCGCACGTACCTTTTTCATCACGATTTTCGCGGTTTTCTTACTGAAAGAGGTCATTGGTATTCACCGAATTTCGGCGACCGCCCTTGGTTTCATCGGGGTGATGGTCATCGCTCAGCCCGGCTCAGGTGCCGAAATGAGCATCTACAGCCTGATGGCAATTCTCGCCTCAGCTTGTGCCGCTCTTGTGGGCATCATTTTGCGCAAGGTCACGCAGGTTGATAAACCTATCACTATCCTGACATTTCAGGCAACGTTTGTTGGATTGATCATGGCCCCTTTCGGCCTCTACTACTGGGTTTCAATCGACCTGAATGACGCGACCATGCTGCTCTTGCTGGCAGGCGTCAGCTGGGGCGCTCAGATGAGCAACATTCAAGCCCTCAAGTTTGGCGAGGCCTCCGCAATAGCACCGTTTGATTACATTCGCCTTGTTTACGCAGTAATCATCTCTGTTGTGATATTCGGCGTCTGGCCGCTCTGGACCACCTATCTCGGCGGCGTAATCATCGTTGCAGCCTCCCTTTACACCCTGCACCGCGAGACTGTGCTGGGTAAGAAAGTGGCGACCGGAACAGCGCCCTCCAAAACTCACTAGAGCCTGTTGCTCCCTATGCATTCACGCATCAGGCTCCTTATTTTCATGCGTAGTATTACCCGAAAACCAGAGCCATCCCTCGGGAATACACTCCAGCACAGCCGATAGGCTCACAAAAAAAGCCCTCGCTTTTGCGAAGGCTTTTTTCCTGGGGTAATTATCAGTTGGCGTATTCAGTACTGCGAGTCTTGGCAGCCTCTTCCTCAACCAGTTCTTTCTTGGAGAGCTTACCAACCATTGTCTTTGGCAACTCATCCCGGAATTCAATCGCTTTCGGCATTTCAATCTTGGAGATGTGTCCCTTCAGAAAGTCTTTCAACTGCTCTGCAGTAACGCTCTGCCCATCCTTCAGCTTCACAAAGGCCTTCGGCGCCTGCCCCCGATACTGGTCAGGAATAGCTATCACGATAACCTCGGCAACGGCCTCATGCTGATAAAGCGCTTCCTCGATCACACGTGGGTAAACGTTGTAACCGGAACAGATAATGAGATCCTTGATGCGATCAACAAGGAAGATGAACCCGTCATCATCCATGTAGCCTACATCACCGGTGTGTAGCACACGGCCATCTTCCAGTGTTTTGGCTGTCTCGTCAGGACGGTTCCAGTACCCTTTCATAACCTGCGGACCGGTGATACAAAGCTCACCTTTCTCACCGCGCTCAACCGTTTTATCAAGGTCTTCCAGATCACGGAATTCAACAGTCGTCCCTGGCATCACAAGGCCGATAGAACCGTCTTTACCTGTCCCGTCCATCGGGTTAGCAGAGGCAACCGGTGAACTCTCGGTGAGGCCATACCCTTCTACCAGAACACAGCCAGTCAGTGCTTCAAACTTCTGCTTCACCTCAACAGGCAGCGGTGCTCCACCGGACATACAATAGCGGATTGATGTCAGGTCATACTTCCTGGTCAGTTCACTGTTGTTGATCGCGGTGTAAAGCGTTGGCACAGCAGCAAACAGGGTTGGCTTCTTCTTCGCAGCCAGATCAAGCAGTTCTTTCAGATCAAACCGTGGCATCAGCAACATTTCTGCTGCACCAAGAATGGAGAGGTTCTGCAGCACGGTCATTGCAAACACATGGAAGAACGGCAGCACACAGAGTGTTTTCTCGTAGCCGCGCTTCAATCCGCCATAATGGCTTTCCAGCATCTCCATGTTAGACGTAATATTGTAATGCGTCAGCATCGCTCCCTTCGGAACACCAGTCGTACCACCGGTATACTGCAGGATCGCTACATCTTGCTTTGGCTCAATCTCAACCGGAGTAATGCCTTTGGACTTTGCAAGAAAATCATTGAAGCGAATGTGAGCTTTATCAGCAGGAATATCTGACACATCCTTCTGCTTGAAAAGCTGGAACAACAGCTTCTTAGGCTGAGGCAGAATATCTGCCATTGGACAAACAATAATGTTATCCAGAGCACCTTCCTGACGAACAGCTTCCACGCGATCATAGATCACGGAAACATCCATGGTCACCATAATGCGTGCACCGGAATCCCGCGCCTGGAACGCAAGTTCGCGCTCAACATAAAGCGGGTTGAAGTTGACGACGGTGCCGCCAATTTTCATAATCGCAAAATAGAAGATGGTGTAGTACGGCGTGTTAGGCAGACAAAGGCCGATCCTGTCACCTTTTTTCACGCCCATCGCCTGCAGCGCACCTGCAGAACGTTCAACCAGGTCTCCCAATTCGCCGTAACTTGTTGATTTGCCCATGAAGTAGATAGCTGGACGGTGAGCATAATTTTTGACCGTATCATCCAGATAACTATCGATAGTACGAATTGGAAATTCCACTTGTCCCTTACGATCTGTCATCATACGCAGATCTCCTCCCCGAATTATTATAGTTCTTCAGACGAAGTTTACAGAAATCCAAAGCTGAGCGCCAAGGTTCATGTGCACATCATACCAGAAAACCTTATATCATCATATTTTGCGAGGAAATTGCGACAAACTTACCAAAGCGTCAACCCAGACATACGATTGACCTTCAATGCGACACTTTACTAAACTCCATAATTTTTTTTCACGATAAACTGAGAGATATCATAGTTCTGTTCTATTGAATGAGTTGAAAACTCGACACGTCAAAAAGTCCAAAATCTGTAATCTTAAGGTGGGGAATAACCGGAAGAGGTAAGAATGCAACCTGCAAAAACGGCTCTGGCAGAACACAATTGAGCGTTTTTGCAGCATTACGCAACACTTCCAAACGCTCTTTGACCACCTCAAAACGCTCCAGGCTCATCAGTCCGGCAAGTGGCAATTCCAACTCTGCAAGCACCTCACCTCCATCAGCAACCACAAACCCGCCGCGCAGTGTAATACAGCGGTTCACAGCTGTCGCCATGGCTTCCTCATTTGCCCCAACAACACAGATGTTGTGGCTGTCATGCCCAACAGATGAGGCAATCGCACCAGACGTCATCCCAAAGCCATTGACCATGCCCGTTGCAATGTTTCCGGTCTTTCCATGACGCTCCACAACAGCCACCTTGATTGCATCCTGCGCAAGGTCGATCTGGGAGTAATGACCCTCAACCGGCAAGTTCATTTTCAGGTGCCCCGTTATTATCAGCCCTGGCTTTACACCAATAACGGAAGTCTCGCGCTGCGCAGGCACGCGAAAGCTCGTTGCAGATACAGGTTCGGCATGACAAGTATCCAGCAAGCCTTCCGGCTCAACCAGTTTGCGACTGGCGAACAGTTTATCCGAAACAACACGCCCGGCACTAATCACCTGATCGACATCACAGCTTTCCAGATCATTCAGCAGCACGATATCCGCACGCCAGCCCGGCGCAAGCAGCCCGCGGTCTCGCAATCCGAATGCAGTGGCCGCAGACCAGCTTGCAGCTCGATAAACATCCCGAGGTGCACATCCATGGGCAATCAGCCGCCTGATCAGACAGTCAAGATGCCCTTCCTCAGCAATATCAAGTGGGTTGCGGTCATCGGTACACAACGCAACAAAGCTGGCCCGTTCTGGTGTCAAAACAGGAGCCAAAGCATCCAGATCCTTGGAAACGGATCCTTCACGGATCAGGATCGTCATACCCTTGGAGATTTTCTCCAACGCTTCTTCAGCGGTGGTCGCTTCATGATCTGTCCGAATGCCCGCAGCAAGATAGCCATTCAGGGCTTTGCCCCGCACAAGCGGCGCATGACCATCAATATGCTCCCCTTCAAATTCTGCAATCTTGGCTAAAGCCTCTGGATCTCCAGCCAGGACACCGGGAAAATTCATGAACTCAGCCAGACCAATAACACCTGGATGACTCTTGAACGGTCTCAGATCGTCAACTTCTAACCGCGCACCAGCCGTTTCAAACCGGGTGGCAGGCACACAGGAAGACAGGTTAACCCGCAAATCCATAATGGTGTTAAGTGAACTGTCGAGGAAATACCTGATACCTGTTGCACCTGTCACATTTGCAATCTCATGCGGATCACAAATCGCAGTCGTCACACCATGGGGCAACACACAACGATCAAACTCAAATGGCGTCACCAACGATGATTCCACATGCAAGTGAGTATCGATAAAGCCCGGCACGGCAATCTTGCCACAACAGTCAATCTCGTTCACACCGTCGTAGCTGTCATAAGTCCCGACGATCTTTTCGCCAGAAATCGCAATATCGGTTTTCGTCAGCCTCCCGTCAATGACATTGAACAACTCGACATTCTTCAGTACCAGATCGGCCGGTACATTACCCTGCCCCTGGTCGATGAGTGTTTTTAAATCGGCAACTTTTTGCTGACGAGATCCCATGCCATTCCCTCCCAGAAGAAGCACAGGGATGCCTCCTCATTTATGTTTCCCTGGGGCAAGCCTAGCAAAAGATCGCCAGCACCCCAATGTCGCTATTACAAATGCCTGTCGGAATTGTACAAATCATGACCGTGAGAAAACAAAACACACAGAAACTACATTTTGGGGACGCCTGACTGCCTACTTTCTGGGTACATTCGTATTTTTGCTTGCTTTTTAATGAAACGCGCATCAAACAGAGATGAAATTTCATAAATGCTATCTTTGTATGAGTTTTATTCAAACAGGGGCAGTCCAACTGCCAGGCTAGCGATTCACGTTCGCGCCACTCACTACTTTACAATCAAATTTAATCCAGTTGGCCTGTTGTCTTGCTCCTGCGAATTTTTCAAGTGATACCGCATGCCAAACAATAGAAGTCGGATACCCGATACCGAACTCACGACTAAGGGAACTCCATGGCGAACCGTCCAGCTAAATCTTACCCATTTGATCTCGTTGTATTTGGAGGCACCGGTGATCTTGCTCACCGAAAGCTGCTCCCAGCTCTCTATCACCGCGAACCAGTCGGTCATCTGGGTGACGACGCGCGCATCATCGCAGTTTCCCGCCGCGAGTTAAGCAACACAGAGTACCGTGACTGGGCCCGAAGTGCTATTTGTGAACACGTGGCTGAAGTTGATCAGGAAGCTTTGGAACGCTTCCTCGCCCGCATCCAGTATGTGTCTGTTGATGTCGTTCAAAACACCGGCTGGGAAGCACTTGTGCAGAAGCTGGCTGGCCGCGAAGACGTTGTCCGCGCTTTCTACCTCTCTGTTTCTCCCGATTTTTTCGTCCCGATCTGTTCCGCCCTCGGCGAACACAACCTCGTGACAGAAACATCCCGTGTGACCATCGAGAAGCCGATCGGCAAAGACGGCCGGTCTGCTCATGAGGTCAACGAAACTATCGGGGCCGTCTTCAAAGAGCACCAGATCTTCCGTATCGATCACTATCTTGGCAAAGAGACCGTTCAGAACCTTATGGCTTTGCGCTTTGCTAACGTGCTGTTCGAACCTCTCTGGAATGCTGCTTACATTGACCATATACAGATCACGGTGGCAGAAACTCTCGGCGTTGAAAACCGCGCTGGTTATTACGACACCGCTGGTGCTCTGCGCGACATGGTTCAAAACCACCTGCTCCAGCTGCTCTGCCTTGTTGCCATGGAACCACCTGAATCCATGGCACCGGATAGTGTCCGTGATGAGAAGCTGAAGGTGCTCAAGGCCCTCCGTCCAATCAGCGCGGAAATGGTGGAACGCAACACAGTTCGCGGCCAATACCGCGCTGGCGCATCCGCTGGTGGAGCAGTCAAGGGCTATCTGGAAGAACTGGGTCGCAACGATTCCAACACTGAAACATTCGTAGCTGCCAAGGTAGACATCGAAAACTGGCGTTGGGCCAAGGTTCCCTTCTACCTGCGCACCGGCAAACGCCTTGCCGCGCGCATTTCTGAAATTATGATCCAGTTCAAAGATCTGCCCCACTCCATCTTCCTGCCAGATGCCGGGCGGATTGCTGCAAACAAGCTGGTGATCCGCCTGCAGCCAGACGAAGGCGTGAAGATGCAGGTGATGATTAAAGATCCAGGCCCTGACTCCATGCGCTTGCGCGAAGTTCCGCTGGACATGACCTTTGCTGAAGCTTTCAGCTCCCGTCATCCGGATGCTTATGAACGTCTCATCATGGATATGATCCGTGGCAACCAGACCCTGTTCATGCGCCGTGACGAAGTGGAAGCCGCGTGGTCATGGATCGACCCTATCCTCCAGCAGTGGTCCCGGATTAAAGAAGCTCCAAAGCCTTACACCTCAGGTACATGGGGTCCATCAGCTTCCATTGCGCTTATCGAGCGTGACGGCCGTACCTGGCATGATGAAACAAACTGATTAAATATCAGGTGCCGGTCCACCGGCACCTGTTAACCTTAGCAGGTATTTCTCCCACTTGCGCCAATCCCTCAAACAATCAAGATTGTCTATGGTCAGTG
Organism: uncultured Pseudovibrio sp.; assembly: GCA_947502585.1. Classification (GTDB taxonomy): domain Bacteria; phylum Pseudomonadota; class Alphaproteobacteria; order Rhizobiales; family Stappiaceae; genus Pseudovibrio. The sequence continues at coordinate 5,829 of CANNAV010000013.1, read as the reverse complement.
TTGTTCCAATTAAAACCAGGCTCAGAATTTAAATCGATTATAACGGCCAAAAACAGGCATTTCTTCCTCCTAACCCCTCATCGGGTCGTTAGGTTTGACTGGCGAAAACCAAAGAGCAAAAGGCTGCGCACAAGACATGGTTCATCCTCGCCTCAAAGAGATTACGGATCGCATAATTGAACGCAGCGCCGCAGGCAGAAAAGATTACCTTCGTCGCATACAGACGCAGCGCACCATTACACCACAACGCACAAACCTGGAATACGGCTTTGCTGCATGCCCGGCGGCTGACAAGCAGCATCTCGCCACAGACAAGCAGCCAAACCGGGGCATCATCACCGGTTACAACGATAAGCTCCCGGCATACCAGCCATATGAGAGCTACCCGGAAATCATTCGCAATATTCAGGCAACAGCTCAGGTTACCGTTGACGTACCAGCCATGTGTGATGGCGCCACCCAGGGTTTGCCAGCGATGGACCTGTCTGCCTTCCCTTGCGACCTGATCGCTATGTCTGTTGCCGTTGGCCTTTCTCACTGCATGTTTGATGCAGCTGTATTCCTCGGTGTTTGCGATAAGATCGTCCCCGAACGCCTCATTGGGGCTTTGTCCTTGGGACACCTTCCGGCAATTTTCCTGCCTGCTTGTCCGATGCTCCAGGCATTGCCAACGTTGGGAAAGCCCGCACCCGTCAGCGATTTGCAGAAGGCAAAGTCACCCGCAAAGAACTGCTTGCTTCAGAAAGCGCCTCCTGCCACTCTCCGGGCACCTGCACGTTCTGCGGCACAGCCAACTCCAATCAGATGCTGATGGAGATCATGAGCTTACACATGCCGGGCAGCTCTTTCATCAATCCTCTTACCCTTTTGCACAAAGCGTTGATGGAAGAACCTGTGACACAAATCGTCGACCTTACTGCACAACGCAGCACACCTGCCCCGCTCTTTGAGATCACCGGTGAGCGTGCAATCGTAAACAGCGTTGTTGGCCTGCATTCAACAGACGGCTCCACCAGCCACACCCTGCACTTTGTTGCCGTAGCCGCAGCAGCTGGCAATCAGCTCACATGGCAGGACATCTCAGACCTTTCTGAGATCATCCCGCTGCTTGTGCGCATTTTTACAAACGGCAAAAGCGATCTAAACCACCTCGAAGCAGCAGGCGGCAAGGGTTTCCTTATTCGCGAACTGCTGGATGCAGGCTTACCGCACAAAGACGTTAAAACAGTCAACGGAACTGGCCTGGACGGTTACACCGTTGACGTATTCCCTCATGACAAGAACGGTGTGCTCCGCAGACCAGCTCCCGCTCCAGCACCGGATGAAACCATCCTTGCCCCGGTGTCCGCTCCGTTCAACCAGGACGGAGGCCTCAAAGTCCTTAAAGGCAACCTCGGCCCTGCCATCATCAAAAGCTCTGCAGTCGCGCCAGATCGGCACATCATCGAAGCCCCGGCTCAGGTCTTCCATACGCAGGAAGATGTTGAAGCGGCCTTCAATGCTAGCGAACTCACTAAAGACGTGATTGTCGTGCTCCGCTATGCAGGCCTGCAATCCTGCGGCAGGCCAGAAGCTCAGAAACTGACGCCACCTCTCAGCCTTGTGCAGAACCGGGTATATAAAGTCGCATTAATAACAGATGGCCGGATGTCCGGCGACAGTGGTAAGGTCCCTGCGGCAAATCATGTTACTCCCGACGCCACGGATGGTGGCCCTGTTGCCAAGGTGAAAGATGGAGATCTGCTGCACCTGCGGACCTGCAAGCTTTCCAAAGCGGACCTGGACGAGAACTATTCGCAAACTTCAGAGCAAATGTGAGTTCAGCCGATACCGGTGCTCACCTATTTAATCTGGAGCGGATAAACAAAACCCAACGAAAAGCTGACCTGGTCAGCACAATGGAGACAGTGTAATGGCTCAGAATATCGAGCGCGTAGAAGCAATCATGACCGCCGCCCCGGTGATCGCAGTTCTCATTGTAAATGACCCTGAAAAAGCAGTTCCAATGGCTCAGGCACTCGTTGATGGCGGCATCCCTGGCATAGAGATCACACTGCGCACTCCCAACGCTCTGGACTGCATCAGGGCCGTTGCCGAAAACGTGGAAGGTGCTCTGGTTGGCGCAGGTACCGTTCTCACCCATCAGCAGTACGAAGCCTCTGTCAAAGCTGGCTCCACGTTCGTCGTTTCTCCGGGTGCAACAGATAATCTGATCGCTGCCGCTGAAGATTTCCAACAAACACCTCTGCTTCCGGGTACAGGCACTCCATCTGAAGTGATGAAGCTTTTGGAGGCTGGCTATGAGCGCCTAAAGTTCTTCCCGGCGGTTCCAGCCGGCGGCACTCCGATGTTGAAAGGTCTGTCTTCTCCATTGGCTGCGGCTAAATTCTGCCCAACGGGTGGTATAAATCTTGGCAACGCACGCGACTTCCTTGCCCTGCCAAACGTCCTTTGTGTTGGCGGGTCCTGGATCGCAGATGCAAAAGCTATCGAATCTGAAGACTGGGCCGGCATTAAAAAGCGGGCTCGCGAAGCAGCTGAGTTGACTGTTTAATCGCATACCATACCGATTGATTGCATTGAGTTTCTTACCCGGGGTCTTACATCAGGGTCCTTTAATGCTCCCCGAAATCAGGAGCAGATTTTCGCGTAAGAATACGAAAAAAGACAAAACCTTGAAGCGGTTTGCACGTTCCGAAAAACGAGCAAACCGCTTTACGGTAAATTGGCAAGCGTGACAAACGCTGCCAGAGGGAAGCAATTGCAAAAATAAACGGAGGCCCTGATGCCAACCGCTAATCCAAAAGATATTTTTAAGCGCCTTAATGAACACGCCAAGGCCATTCATTCCACAAAGATTACCGATCTCTTCGCTGCAGATCCTTCTCGTTTTAATAAGTTTTCCCGTTCTGCTGACGACCTGCTCTACGATTTTTCCAAAAACAAGCTGACCGAAGAAACCCTTGAGCTCCTGCTTGAGCTCGCACGCGCTGTTAATGTTGAAGCAAGGCGTAATGCCATGTTCGCAGGCGAGCACATCAACACCACCGAGGACCGCGCAGTTCTGCACACCGCCCTGCGTGACCAGTCAGGCAACCCAGTTCTGGTAGATGGCAAAGATGTCATGCCTGACATCAACGAAGTCCTCGTCAACATGGGCGACTTTGCAGAAGGCATCCGCTCTGGCGAAATCACAGGTCATTCCGGCGAGATGATCACGGACGTCGTCAACATCGGCATTGGCGGCTCTGATCTTGGCCCGGCAATGACAACTTTAGCTCTGGCTCCATTTCATGATGGCCCGAACCTGCATTATGTCTCCAATGTCGATAGCGCTCATATCGCAGACACATTGGCAAATCTGAAACCGGCAAAGACCCTCTTTATCATCGCAAGCAAAACCTTCACCACCATTGAAACCATGACCAACGCAGCAACGGCCCGTCGCTGGATTGCGGAGCACAACGGCGAGGAAGCTGTTAGTGCACACTTTGCAGCAGTCTCCACCGCGCTGGACAAAGTCGCTACCTTTGGCATCTCCCAGGAGCGTGTCTTCGGGTTCTGGGACTGGGTAGGCGGACGTTATTCCATCTGGTCTGCGATCGGCCTGCCTCTCATGATCGCTATTGGCCCTGACGCGTTTTCTGACTTCCTCGCGGGCGCGCATGCTATGGATAATCACTTCCGGACCACCCCGATTGAAGACAACATCCCGGTCCTGATGGGCCTCATCGGCGTCTGGCATCGCAACGTGCTGGGTTACGACACCCGCGCGGTTCTGCCATATGACCAGCGTCTCTCCCGCTTCCCTGCTTATCTGCAGCAACTGGATATGGAATCCAACGGCAAGAACGTCACCAAAGACGGTACGGCGGTAGAAACTCAAACTGGCCCAATCGTCTGGGGTGAGCCTGGCACCAACGGTCAGCATGCGTTCTATCAGCTCATCCATCAGGGAACGAGCATCATTCCCTGCGAGTTCCTGGCTGCTGCCAACAACCATGAAGAGGACCTGCAAACCCACCACAATCTCCTCCTGGCAAACTGCCTTGCCCAAAGTGAAGCCCTGCTCCATGGCCGGTCTCTGGAACAGGTTGAAGACAGTTTTCGTAAAGATGGAAAATCTGAAGAAGAGATTGCCAAACTATCTCCACAAAAGGTGTTCCCGGGTAACCGGCCTTCAACCACCCTCCTCTATGATCGTCTGGACCCATTCACGCTTGGTAGATTGATCGCGTCTTATGAACATCGCGTCTTTGTTGAAGGAGCCATTTGGAACATCAACTCCTACGACCAGTGGGGTGTTGAACTTGGAAAAGAACTTGCGACACAGCTGTTGCCAATGGTTGAAGGCAGCCAATCCGCAGCAAACAAAGACAGTTCGACCCAAGGTTTGTTAAAATATCTGAAGAAGGCGAGGAGCCTCTGAATCATAACAAACTTTAACCATGTTCTTTTTGTTAGCTCAACCTCACAAAGTCAGAGCTGCCAGGAGGTACCGGGGGGCCGGCCATATTGGGATTGGCAACAAAAGGAGACTGGAAAAAATGAAGAAAACTGCTCTTGCCGGTGTGAGTGTTGCACTGCTTGCCCTCGCTGGCTGTAACACATCCTCAAGTACAGACCGTACCCTGATCGGCGGTGGTCTGGGTGCCGCAACTGGTGCTGCAATTGGTGCTGCAACAGGCGGTAGTGTTGGTGATGCACTCGCAGGCGCTGCAATCGGCGGTGTAGCTGGCGGTGTTGTCGGCAACGCCACGACACCTAAGAATTGTACAGCCTACGATCAGTATGGTCGCCCATACCGCGTGAAGTGCCCTTAAGCCGTGTAAAAGAACTGCATACATTATTCCAAAGGCCCCGCAACAGCGGGGCCTTTGGCATTGCATATCTACAAGTTTCAGAAACTAAACAGCCTCAACTTAACCACCACCTCATCTCGTCAGCCACATTCACTCATCTGTAACAGCTCAAGCCCTACGTTTAGGTTTCAAACAATCAAACCGCAGGTAAGATCGTGAGAAAAGTAATAATAATTACAGTCATCCTGCTCACACTTGGTGCTTGCAGTGAGTACAACAGAACAGACCGCGCCCTTGTTGGCGGTGGGATTGGTGCAGCCACAGGCGCTGCTATTGGGGCTGCAACGGGTGATGTTGGCGCAGCCTTTGCTGGTGCTGGTATCGGTGCTGTTGCAGGCGGGATGATCGGAGCGGCAACCACCCAGCGCCGTTGCGTCGGCTATGACGCCTATGGCCGTCCCTACTATTATCGCTGCTGACAGACAAGCAAGCAGCCCGGCTTAATCAAGCCAGCCAGGTGGAGTAAAGACAACATTGTCACAGGATTGGTCTGCAAATCCTGCACAACCAACCGAACATGATCGGTCAAACGTCCTTTGTGTATTTCTATCTGGTCTTCCCAGCTCTGTGCAGTGCACGACAGAGCTGAAGATCCTCCATAAAATCCGGCGCAGCTATATCCGACCTGGCGTATCTCACTGCGCACGACTATGACGGTTTTCTAAAATTCCAGCTGCCCACAACAAGCAATTTGCATAGAAAATCGCGTATTAATTTCGAATTCAAGGAGTGAAGCGCATGGGTAGATAGCCCAAAACGCCCCTCCTCCTGAATCGCGGGAAACACCTCTTCGGAATGCGCTTTCCAATCAACAAACAAATCATGATACATGACGCCGCTCCAGGGCGATTTATTAATTCTCATTAACCTATTGATTTTTTGTTTGAATACTGAATCTATGGTTTCATGACAAATTATTGTAAGAAACCGATAAAATCTCTGAGAGCTTTACTGAGAGAAGTCCCTG
>CANNAV010000012.1 GCA_947502585.1 uncultured Pseudovibrio sp. | reverse complement strand
ATATCACAAGAGAAACTATCGCTCTACCTAGGTTTTTTCGAGTGCCTCCACAATATAAAGCGCAGAGGAAAAGCTGCAATTTCAGGGCTGATTGAACTACTTTTGAACTAACTCCCCGGAACCCATAAAGAGCCACAATAATTTGTCATGAAACCATAGATTCAGAATTCAAACAAAAAATCAATATGTTAATTAACATTAATAAATCGCCCTGACCAGAGGTGGAGGTCTTTGACTTTTGCTTACAAATTAAAAAGCCCTCGCACGTGGCCGGGGCTTTTGTGTTCCCGGATCAGGTTTGCTTAGCTTGCCAGCTGCATGAAGTCGCGCAGTTCCTTGCTTGGAAAATCGTAGAGACGACCGTTCTGGGTGCATTCTGGCAAGCAAAAGCGGACGATGTCCTCAGAGATTTCTGAAGGATGTGTCAGGGTCATAGGATCTTCGCCCGGCATTGCTTTTGCGCGCATACCTGTCCGCACAGGACCAGGATTAACGAGCATGGATTGAACGTTGGTCTTTTGCGTTTCGTTCACATACGTGCGTACAAGAGCCTCCAGTGCCGCTTTGGACATGGAGTAAGGTCCCCAGTAGGCACGGCACTTGTGTGGCGCACCGGAGGTCAGGAAGACCGTACGTCCTGCATCGGACTGACGCAGCAGCGGATCAAGCGAGCGAATAAGACGCCAGTTCGCAGTCACGTTGATCTTCATGACATCATCAAACTTTTTCGGATCCACATGACCCAGCGGAGACGTCGGGCCGAGGATACCAGCGTTACCGACAAGAATGTCGAGCTTTTTCCAACGTTCGAAGATCGCTGCTCCCAAACGGTCGATCGCATCGAAATCAGTCAGGTTAACCGGTACAAGCGTAGCAGAACCGCCGGCCTTCCGGATTTCATCATCCAGTTCTTCCAGCCCGCCAACAGTGCGGGCAATCGCCACAATATGCGCACCTTCTTCAGCAAGCTTTTTTGCAGCAAAATAGCCAATGCCACGGGAGGCTCCCGTGACAACAGCAACACGACCTTCAAGTCTTTTCGAACTCATTGTCCTTAACCCGTTTCTACAAGGCGGGGAGCCTGACGTGTGTCCACATCGTCAGACAGATCTGTAAGCGGGGTCGGATAGTCCCCGGTAAAGCAGTGATCAGTGAACTGTGGGTTCTCGTTGTTACGGCCATTTTCATGTCCCATGGCGCGGTAGACGCCATTGATGCTCAGGAAGGCGAGTGTGTCTGCACCAATGTAATTGCGCATGCCTTCAAGATCATACTTGGCAGCCAGAAGCTTTTCGCGAACCGGTGTATCGATACCGTAATAATCTGAGAACCTGATTGGAGGGGAAGCCAGACGGAAGTGAACTTCCCTCGCACCGGCTTCCCGGATCATCTGAACGATTTTCACACTGGTGGTACCACGCACAAGGCTGTCATCCACCAGCACAACACGCTTGCCCTCAATCTGTGCTCTGTTGGCAGAGTGCTTAAGCTTAACACCAAGCGTACGAATCTGCTGTGTCGGTTCAATAAAGGTACGGCCAACATAGTGGTTGCGAATAATGCCAAGCTCAAAAGGCACACCGGTTTCGGCTGCAAAACCAAGAGCCGCAGGAACGCCAGAATCTGGTACCGGAACAATCACATCTGCTTCAACTGCACTTTCCGTTGCCAGCACACGCCCAAAACGCTTGCGAACGTCATAAACGGAATGACCGTTCAGAACACTGTCGGGACGGGAGAAGTAAATGTATTCGAAGATGTCTGGACGGGAAGGGCGCTTGCCGAATGGGAAGTAGCTCTCGATGCCGCCTGGCGTACAAACAACGACTTCACCGTTCTCAACTTCACGGATGAACTTCGCACCAATGATGTCCAGCGCACACGTTTCACTCGCAAAAATCGGTGCACCATTCAAATCACCCAGAACCAATGGGCGAATGCCATATGGATCGCGTGCGCCAATCAGCTTCTTACGGGTCAGCGCGACAAGAGAGTAAGCGCCTTCCATCTGACTGATGGCCTCGATGAAACGATCCACGATCCTCTTCTCGCGGGAACGCGCAACCAGTTGTAAAACCACTTCACTGTCAGAGGTGGACTGGCAGATAGCGCCGTCTTTGATCAATTGTCGGCGCACTGTCATAGCATTGGTAAAGTGGCCGTTATGGCAGATCGCAATACCGCCGCCATCAAGTTCAGCAAACAAAGGTTGCACATTACGCAACGCAGCTTCACCGGTGGTGGAGTAGCGCACATGACCGATCGCGTACGGCCCCTTCAGGTTGTCGATAGTTTCCTGATGAGTGAAGTGATCACCTACAAGACCCATATGACGTTCTGAGCGGAACTGATTGCCATCAAATGTCACAATGCCTGCAGCTTCCTGTCCGCGGTGCTGGAGCGCATGAAGCCCCAGAGCTGTCAGTGCTGCTGCATCATCATGTCCAAGAATGCCAAAAACACCGCATTCCTCGTGCAGGGTATCGCCGTCAAAATCTGCCTGCAGCTCTTCCAAAACGGCAGAATTATATGATACGCCACTGCTCATGACATCACTCCTTGGTTCTTACTTGGGCCAAATATTAATATATATATCTTAGTTCCGGCGTTCGCCGGAGGCCGTCAGCTGGTCCAGCCCACGTCGCTCATTTGGGGAGTAACGGGCTTCTTCATCGCCGGATGCGCCGGTTGCAGAGTCGGTTGAGCCGCTCTGTTTACGGATCTGATCCATAATTGCACGCTCAGGATCTTCCGGCAGTGCCGCAACCAGGCTTTGACCACTGGTTACCAGAAGGTGCCTGGATTTGGCGTCCATAATCCAGTTTGGCTGGCGTGGCTCCGGCACAAACCAGTTAAAGAACAACAATGCAACGACAACAAGGAGGAAGCCGCGGGCTGCGCCAAAAACAAAGCCGAGGGTTCTGTCGAGCGCGCCAATTCGGCTATCCAGCACGAAGTCTGAAATGCGCATGGTGATGTAGCTCACCACGATTAGGGTCACAAGGAATACAGCACCTGCGGCAATGGCAGTTGCCAGTGTGTCATTGGTTACGTGCTGCAACACAAATGGTTTAAGGCTGCCATAAAGAAGATAAGCGGCGACTGCTGCTGCGACCCACGATGCAATAGAAAGCACCTCACGCACGAACCCGCGAATCATAGCAAGAACGCCAGAGATCAGCATGATAACCAGTAGAATTCCGTCTAAGAGTGTGATCGGCATCTGTCGACACAAGTCCCTTGTTTGACTGGCAGGCAAACCAACAAAAATGCCTGCCGGTTAAAATCAGCCTAGGTTAAACCCTTAAGCGTTTTCCATTTTCTGTGCACTGGCAACAATATTCGCCACCAGATCTCCCAGCTCCTCAAGTCCTTTAACATGACCGGGAGCATTGGAGCCTTCTTTCATATTCCCGTCGGCGATAACCGCCTGACTGAATCCAAGCTTCTGAGCTTCCTTTAACCGGGAAGCTGCCTGAGCAACTGGTCGAACCGCACCAGACAGACTGATTTCGCCGAAATAGACGCATTCGAGGGGAAGAGCAACCCCACTGAGCGATGAGATTAAAGCTGCCGCAACGGCGAGGTCAGCTCCCGGCTCATTAATTCTCAGTCCACCAGCGACATTCAGATAAACGTCATGTTGCGCAAACTTAACACCGCAGCGCGCTTCAAGCACGGCCAAAATCATCGAAAGGCGTGCGCTGTCCCACCCAACCACCGCCCTGCGTGGTGTGCCAAGGGGGGAGGGTGCCACAAGTGCTTGCATTTCAACCAGCAAAGGGCGTGTACCTTCTATACCGGCAAACACGGCTGAACCTGGAGCAGTTGCGCTTCGTTCGCTGAGGAACATAGCACTTGGATTCTTTACTTCGCGTAGACCCATATCAGACATCTCGAAGACGCCAATCTCATCAGTTGGGCCAAAGCGGTTCTTCACGGCGCGCAAAATACGATACTGATGTGCGTTGTCACCTTCAAAGTAAAGTACAGCATCAACCATGTGCTCAACAACGCGAGGACCAGCGATCTGGCCGTCTTTTGTCACATGACCGACAAGAACAACCGTTGTTCCGGTTTTCTTGGCAAAGCGAACCAGAGCCTGTGCAGAGGCACGCACCTGTGTCACCGTTCCTGGAGGAGAATCGGCCATCTCGGTCCATAGCGTCTGAATACTGTCCAGAATCACGAGATGAGCGCGTTCATCACCCTTCTTGGCTACAAGAGTTGCGAGTATATCTTCAACGCTGGTCTCGGCGGCCAGCTGAACCGGAGCATCACGCAATCCAAGACGCTCTGCACGCAGACGCACCTGGTCCACCGCTTCCTCACCAGAGATGTAAACGATGTTGTGCCCCTGGTAAGCAAGATGTGCGCTGGCTTGTGTCAGCAGGGTGGACTTACCTATTCCTGGATCCCCGCCCACAAGAAGCGCAGAACCTTTTACAAACCCACCACCGGTTACGCGGTCCAGTTCGGCCACGCCTGTAACAATTCTCGGAGCTTCTTTTGATTCACCTGAAAGCCCGACCAGTGGGACAACGCGTCCTTTGGAGCGGGAAGCGGTTTTTGGGCCAGCACCGATACCGCTGGCCTCCTGCTCCTCCTGAATTGTGTTCCATTCTCCGCAAGATTCGCAGCGGCCTGCCCATTTGAGTGTGGTTGCCCCACAAGACTGGCAGACAAATGAAAGGGAGCGCTTCGCCATATCGAATTCAGGTTCCTGCCAGTGTTTAGCTCGCTAGCGTTTATAGTGGCGTGTATAGCGTGCTCCAAGGCTACACAGCAATTCATATGGGATGGTTTGAGCAAAGTTTGCCAATTCATCCACGTTTACATGTGCCCCCATAATTTCTACAGGTGCACCGCGTGACAGATGTTCCTGTGGAATATCCGTTACATCAACTGCAATCATATCCATAGAGACACGGCCAAAAATCGGGGCAAAGCGCCCACCGATATAAACCCGTGCGCCGTTGGGCTGATCGTCAGAGCTGCCAACCAACCGGTGCAGACCGTCCGCATAGCCTGCACTTATAGTTGCAATTCGGCTTTTTCGCTGTGCTACACGTGAAGCCCCGTATCCCACCGGATCACCTTGCGGAACCTCGCGCAAACTAATGATCTCCGCAAGAATATGTGCAACCGGGAGCATAGGATTACTGCCTCCGGGAACCGGGTTTCCTCCATAAAGCGCGATGCCTGGGCGAACCATGTCAAAATGATAATCAGCACCCAGAAACATGCCCGCAGAATTGCTCAAGGACTTGCGTGCATTGGGAAACAACTCACAAACCCGCCGGAACCGGTCCAGCTGCTTTATATTGAGCTCATGGCCGGGCGTATCGGCACAGGCGAGATGGCTCATGACCAGATCTACTGCTATGCCCTTGAGAAAATGTGGCGACCCGACAGTCTTCAGGGCATCTTCAACAGACATGCCAAGACGATGCATGCCGGTATCAAAGTGCAGGGCCGCGGGCAGATCTTCAGTCAGGCTTTGAGCAAAAACAGACCATTCAGTTATTTCCTCAAGACTGCTTAAGACTGGCTTTAGATTAAAATCGTAGTAGATTTTTTCACGGCCTCGGAACAGGCCATTCAGAATATAAATCTCAGCGTGCGGCAACTCTTTGCGTAGCTCAATCCCTTCTTCAGGAAGTGCAACAAAAAAGACGCGGGCGCCGGTGTGATAAAGTGTTTTGCCAACTACTTTTGCGCCTGTCCCATAAGCATTGGCTTTCATCACCACAGCGCAAGTGCAGCTATTCCCTACCTTGTCATTCAGATAACTCCAGTTAGAGCGCAGAGCGGTAAGGTCGATTGTCAGCTTTGCAGCGCCGCCAGCATAATGAGCTGCGCGGGCAGGTGCAGGAGCGGCAGAATGTGTCACGAGATTGCCCTCAGATTCTATGAATGCGCAATAACCTACAAAAAAAATCTGAATTTAAACAGAAGGACCCGAAGCACTGCACAGCTGATGTGCGTTACCCCGGGCCACTCGTCAATTCAGCAGGATGAACGAACCTTACTCCATGGCTCTGTCAGGAATATGGGCGTCGTCTGCCAGGTCGGAGAAACGAGTGAACTCGCCCTGGAACTGCAGATCAACAATGCCAGTTGGACCGTGACGCTGTTTGGCGATAATGACTTCCGCCTTGCCGCGTATTTGCTCCATCTTACTACTCCATTCTTCATATTCAGGAGTGCCATCAGGAGGTTCTTTTTTGCCCATATAATACTCTTCACGATATACAAACAAGATCACATCCGCGTCCTGCTCGATTGAGCCGGACTCACGAAGGTCAGACATTTGAGGGCGTTTGTCGTCGCGGTTTTCAACCTGACGAGAGAGCTGGGACAGCGCAATGATCGGAACATTAAGTTCCTTCGCCAGCGCTTTAAGGTTGGTGGTGATCTCAGTAATTTCCTGTACACGGTTGCCCTGATTCTTGGAAGAGCCAGAGAGCAGCTGAATATAGTCGACCACGATCATATCCAGCCCCTTTTGCCTCTTAAGCCGTCGGGCTTTGGAAACCAGGGATGCAATGGAAATACCACCGGTCTGATCCACATGAAGTGGAACATGTTGCATATGCTGGGTCGCCGCAACCAGCTTCTCAAATTCAATCTCGTTGATGTCGCCGCGGCGAATCTTGGAGGAAGAAATCTCTGTCTGCTCGGAAATAATACGGGTCGCCAGCTGTTCGGCGCTCATTTCCAAAGAGAAGAAGCCAACAACGCCGCCGTTCACAGTCCGGACAGTGCCATCTGGCAGCGATTCGGTCTGGTAATTTTCAGCAATGTTATACGCGATGTTTGTTACCAGCGATGTTTTCCCCATCGCAGGACGACCCGCCAAAACGACCAGATCTGAAGACTGCAAGCCACCCATAAGCTTATCCAGGTCCCGCAAACCTGTTGAGACGCCGGAAAGGGCGCCTTCTCTTTGAAAGGCAGCCGCAGCCATCTCAATGGTTTCAGTCAATGCACTGCCAAAGTCCTGAAAACCACCATCAGTCCGACCGGTCTCCGCCAGTTCAAACAAACGACGCTCAGCATCGTCAATCTGAGTCGACGGTGGCATGTCGATCGGCGCATCATAAGCAATATTCACCATATCTTCGCCAATGGTGATCAGGTTACGGCGGGTTGCCAGATCGTAAATGGTCTTGCCATAGTCTTCAGCGTTGATCACAGAAGTTGCATCACCGGCAAGACGCAGCAGATACTGAGTCGCAGACAGGTCTGCAATCTTCTCATCTGCCGGGAAAAATGTTTTGAGCGTAATTGGCGAGGCAATTTTACCTGCCTTAATCAACGCTCCGCATTTGTCATAGATATCCTTGTGGGGAGCTAAGAAAAAATGGCGCGCTTCTAAAAACTCAGAGACACGATAATAGGTCTCGTTGTTTACCATAATGGCACCAAGAAGCTGGCGCTCTGCCTCGGCATTATGCGGGACCACTCGCATGGTCTCACTAGCCTTCTCTAATTTTTGGACTGTGCCCTTCATTCCGCCCCTCGTGCCGCTTCGCAACTTGGTTACAGCTTTAAGTCGGTTAGGAAAAGGGGGGCTTCGCACCTTAAGCCCAGTTCTTTAACAAAATTAAATCAGCGGGGAAAATTGCAGGTTGCCAATTGACATTCCCTGCTCGTCAGAAGCGAGAAAAGATTAGAATAATTGTTTAAAATCAGCTGCATTCAGGGATTTTTGCCTCAACTACAGTTATTAACAAAGTCTTTCTAGAGGGGTAGAATCAGTGGTGTTTCTGCCGATTATGCCAAGTGCGGTGTATAAAAAAGGCAGGGTCGTGGACCCTGCCTTTTTTATCGGGAAATGAAGAATTATTATTCTTCGGTTTCTTTTTCTTCGCCTTCACCAGCGTCTTCAGACGCTGCTTCTTCGCCTTCTTCCAGATCTTCATCTTCATCAAGATCTTCGTCGAATTCGAAGGAGTCATCGTCTTGCACTGTGAGGTCTTCACCAGCTGCCTGACGTCTGGCTTCGTCTTCAGAACGAGCAACGTTAACAGAGATTTCAACTTCAACTTCGGGGTGAAGAACGATAGATACGTCGTGCAGACCAATGGTCTTGATTGGCGCGCGCAGGGAAACCTGGGAGCGAACAACGCTGAAGCCAGCTTCAGCCAGTTCACTTGCAACGTCGCGAGTCGCAACAGAGCCGTAAAGCTGACCGGTTTCACCAGCTGCGCGGATAACAACGATACTGGCGCCAGCCAGCTTTGTGCCAACTGCTTCAGCTTCAGTTTTACGCTCAAGGTTACGGGCTTCAAGCTGTACACGTTCGTTTTCAAAGCGCATAAGGTTAGCTTTGTTTGCGCGAAGTGCTTTGCCCCGTGGCAGCAGGAAGTTACGTGCGTAACCGTCTTTAACGGTGACGGTTTCACCCATCTGGCCAAGTTTGGCCACACGCTCAAGAAGGATAACTTTCATGGAATTTCTCCTTTGCTGTCCTGCGGAAAGTGTGATCCGCAGTTAGAGAGAGCTTCTCGCCTTGGCGAGCAATCTCTCAACCGTGATCCCGGTAAGCCGGAACCATGAAAAAGGTCAGGGCGCATTGCACCCTGAGCCAATAACCGGGACTTACTTGATTACGAAAGGCAGCAGGCCGAGGAAACGGGCGCGTTTGATGGCACGGGCCAGCTCACGCTGTTTCTTTGCAGATACTGCGGTAATACGGGAAGGAACGATCTTGCCGCGCTCAGAGATGTAGCGCTGCAGAAGACGGATGTCCTTGTAGTCAATCTTCGGTGCGTTCGTACCGGAGAATGGGCAGGTCTTACGACGACGGAAAAAAGGACGACGTCCTGCGGAAGAAGATTCAGCCATTTTCAATTACTCCGCTGCAGGTGCTTCAGGGCGGCGATCCGGGCGTGGGCCACGATCACCGCGATCACCACGGTCCGGGCGCGAACCGCGGTCATTACGATCCCCACGACGACGGTCGTCGCGATCACGCTTTTGCATCATAGCGGACTGTTCTTCGTCCAGCTCGTCTACACGGATTGTCATGAAACGAAGAATGTCTTCGCTCAGGCCCATCTGACGTTCCATTTCAGCAACAGCCGCGTGTGGAGCATCTACATTCATTAAAGTGTAGTGAGCCTTACGGTTCTTGTTGATACGGTAAGTCAGCGTGCGCAGACCCCAGGTTTCGATTTTGCCGACTTTGCCGCCATTTTCTTCGAGAACAGTTTTGAACTGCTCAACGAGGGCTTCAACCTGCTGAGTAGAAATGTCCTGGCGTGCCAGGAACACGTGCTCATAGAGCGCCATGTGGATTGCCTTTCTGAGTTAAACAATTCCGGTATTGGCGCAAAGCCTCTTCGAACGGCCCTCAGAAAAGGCCAGGAAGATGTTTACACAAGAGCGGAGACACGGGAAGACGGATATCTTTCAACTCCTACAACCTTAAGGGGTTGTCTTCCTTTAAGCCTCCGGCCTAATACCGGAAACGAAATGGCTTTATAGTCAATCCCCTGCAAAAGACAAGGACTATCGTCGGGGAAATCCCTTTTTTCCAGCTGTAGTCTTGACATTGGGCTTGCAAGGCGGCTCATGTCGCCCGATGAATGCGCAGGCAACCAAGGTTTTCCCTGGGTTTCTTAATGGTGTAATCAGCTGACCAGCAGGGTGTCTGCAATACTGTTAATTTCGGCGGCGGCCATAATTTGGACGTATTTGGTAAATTATAGCCGCCCCGTCTTGGAATACAAAGTGGGACACCCACATTTGAGGCGATTGGCCCATATTGACGCAATAAGAGTGTGACGGAGCTATTTATAAATGACTATTGCATTTACATTTCCCGGACAGGGTAGCCAGACGGTTGGAATGGGTAAGGAACTTGCCGATACGTTCCCACAGGCGCACGCTGTATTTGAGGAAGTTGATGCCGCTCTCGGTCAGTCTCTGACCAGGATTATGTGGGAGGGTCCGGCAGACGAGCTGACTCTCACTGCAAACACTCAGCCGGCTTTGATGGCAGTGAGCCTCGCCACCATGCGCGTGCTTGAGGCGAAGGGCGTGGACTTGTCCGGGGCTGCCAGCTTTGTGGCCGGTCATTCTTTGGGGGAATATTCCGCACTGGCTGCAGCTGGTTCCCTGAGCATTGCTGATGCAGCACGTTTGCTGCGTATTCGCGGTGATGCAATGCAAAAAGCAGTGCCGGTGGGTGAGGGCGCTATGGCTGCTCTGCTCGGGCTGGACTTCGATCAGGCGATGGAAGTTGCACAGGAAGCAGCCGGGAGCGAAGTCTGTCAGGCAGCCAATGACAACGCAACCGGTCAGGTTGTTGTATCTGGTCACAAGGCAGCTGTAGAGCGTGCCTGTGAAATTGCAAAAGGCAAAGGCGCCCGCCGTGCTGTTCTGCTTCCGGTATCCGCACCATTCCATTGCTCTTTGATGCAGCCTGCAGCAGACGCAATGGCAAAGGCGCTTTCTGAAGTTGAAATCAAAGCACCGGTTGTTCCGCTTGTTGCGAACGTTCTTGCAACACCAGTCACAGATCCGGAAGAAATCCGCATCCGTCTTGTAGAGCAGGTGACAGGGACCGTACGCTGGCGTGAATCTGTAAGCTGGATGGCCGATAACGAAGTGACCACTCTCCTTGAAATAGGCACAGGCAAGGTTCTCAGTGGCATGGTGCGCCGCATTGTCAGGTCTCTGGAAGGTGTTGCGATTAACACAGCAGAAGATATTGATGCACTTGTCGCACGTCTTGAAGGCATTGAAAGCTGATACACAGATTTTGAAGAATCAAAGGCGCACCACTTTGCACTGCATACAGGTGGAACCTATAGTTCCTCTCTGTGAGCTTTTTTCATACGGATTTTAAGCCGAGGAGACCAACGGCATGTTCAATTTAGAAGGTAAAAGCGCGCTCGTAACCGGAGCTACCGGTGGTATCGGTGAAGCGATTGCACGCGCTCTTCACGCAAAGGGTGCAACCGTAACCCTGTCCGGTACACGCGAAGTAAAGCTGGAAGCGCTTGCATCTGACCTAGGGCAGCGGGTTCACATTAAGGCTGCGAATCTGTCTGATCGTGACAGCGTTGATGCGCTCGTACCGGCAGCTGAAGAAATGATGGGCAGTCTTGATATCCTCGTGAACAACGCTGGTATCACCCGTGACAATATCTTCATGCGTATGAAAGACGAGGAATGGGATCAGGTTCTTGAAGTGAACCTGTCCGCAGCGTTCCGCATCTGCCGTGCTGCGATAAAAGGGATGATGAAGCGTCGTCAGGGCCGCATTATTGGAATTACCTCTGTTGTTGGTGTCACCGGCAACGCTGGCCAGGTGAACTACTCCGCAGCAAAAGCTGGCATGATCGGCCTGTCCAAGTCTCTGGCGCAGGAAGTGGCATCTCGCAAGATCACCGTAAACACAATTGCTCCAGGTTTCATCTCAACCGCGATGACCGACGAGCTGAACGAAAAACAGCGCGAATCGATCCTGGGCAATGTTCCGGCTGGTCGTTTGGGCACTGCCGAAGAAATCGCAGGTGCAGCTGTTTATCTCGCAAGTGATGAAGCTGCGTATATTACCGGTCAGACACTACACGTGAATGGCGGTATGGCGATGATTTAATGAAGAAATACGCAGCTGATGCGAGCCTTGTACAAACGGGTCAATCACTACTGGCGGCTGGTAAACCAGTACTAATTGTGCTAGGAACCCGCCGATTAGAAGTGACCTCCTGGAAAGAGGAACGGAAAAGCTGCGGTTTTCTTTGGAAGCGGCTTAACATATAGGCCGTTACGTCTTTTCAAAAGAACCAGAGTGTGCAACACGGGAGCCGAGTGAAACAAGGCCCCGCGAAGCGGACCGAAACACTACCTTGAAAACCAATTGAGGACTTAAAATGAGCAATGTTGCAGAGCAGGTAAAGAAGATCGTTGTCGAGCACCTCGGCGTAGAGGCTGACAAGGTCGTTGAATCTGCAAGCTTCATCGACGATCTGGGCGCAGATAGCCTGGACACCGTTGAACTGGTAATGGCTTTCGAAGAGGCATTTGGTGTTGAAATCCCGGACGATGCTGCTGAAACCATTCAGTCCGTTGGCGATGCTGTAAAGTTCATCGAATCCAAACAGGGCTAATCCTGTTTGGAAAGCTGGGCACGCGGTGGGTCATTTGCACTCGCCGCGCCTGTTTTTTTCAGCTGCATGCCTGTCGCAGAGAATGACGGTTACGTCTTCCGGTAGGACACAAAGGGCTGGCAGCACCAATCTAATTAAAGTGCAGGAAATATGCGTCGAGTCGTTATCACAGGCATTGGCATGGTTAACCCACTGGGCAGCAATGCAGAGATTTCCTGGCAGCGAATTCTTGAAGGTAAGAGCGGTGCGCGGCGCATTGTGGACTTCGAAACTGAGGACCTTCAGACCAAAATCGCTTGTCAGGTACCATTTGGCGACGGAACCGATGGAACCTTCAATCCAGATGATTTCATGCTCCCAAAAGAACAGCGTAAAGTTGATGATTTTATCATCTATGCTGTAGCTGCTGCCGATCAGGCAATCGCTGATTCGGGGTGGAACCCGGAAAGCGAAGAGGAGCAGAACCGTACTGGCACCCTGATTGGGTCTGGAATAGGTGGACTTCAGGGTATCGCTGAAACAGCTGTTTTGATGGAAGAGAAGGGCCCGCGTCGTGTTAGCCCGTTCTTTATTCCAGGCCGCCTGATTAACCTTGCAAGCGGTTATGTGTCAATCAAACATAAACTCAAAGGCCCGAACCATTCAGTGGTTACAGCTTGTTCCACTGGTGCGCACGCTATAGGCGATGCTGCCCGTCTGATCGCATTGGATGATGCCGACGTCATGGTTGCTGGTGGCACTGAGAGCACAATCTGCCGGTTGGGCATAGCCGGATTTAATGCCTGTAAGGCGCTGTCCACTGGCTACAACAATGAGCCGGAGAAAGCGTCTCGTCCCTATGATAAAGACCGTGACGGTTTTGTCATGGGCGATGGTTCTGGTATTGTTGTTCTCGAAGAATATGAGCATGCTGTCGCACGGGGCGCGAAAATCTACGCCGAAGTAATTGGCTATGGCCTTTCCGGTGATGCATACCACATCACTGCACCGGCGTCCGACGGAGACGGTGGTTACCGTTGTATGAAAGCTGCACTGAAACGCGCCGGAATTTCTCTCGGTGACGTTGATTACATCAATGCACACGGTACTTCTACACCTCTGGGTGATGAGATTGAGCTGCGGGCCGTTGAGCGGTTGGCTGGTGATTCTGTCGGGTCTTTAACCATGTCATCCACCAAATCTGCAACCGGCCACCTGCTGGGTGCAGCTGGCGCTGTAGAAGCAATCTTCACAGCTTTAGCGATCCGTGATCAGATTGCTCCACCAACGATCAACCTTGATAATCCATCTGTTGAAACTGAGATTGACCTGGTGCCTAATAAAGCCAGGAGGGTGGAGATTACTTATGCACTGTCGAACTCATTTGGCTTTGGTGGTACAAACGCGTCTCTGGTTCTCAAAAAAGTCGTGGCATAACTCGCTTTTTTGATCATGGAAAAAAGGGCCAGGCTCCGCATGACGGAATCTGGCCTTTATTTTTTTTATTGCGGCTCTGTAATGAGTATTTAAAGCATATCTGCGAAAAGTGGGAAACGGTTTTCGCTAGGGACACGCTAGTAAAGGAGTGCTTTGAGCGCTCCCGTATAGAGGGTTACAATGGCTCAAACGCCTGAAGACAACTCAAATGGGCCTCAAGATCAGTCCGATCTTCATATTCAGCCGGTTGGCCAGTCTGCACCGCGCAGTCCCAGCCGGGCTATTCAGCCGGAAGCTGCGCCGCCACCTCCACCACGTTCCAGACATGCACGCAATCCTGTCGTCATCACTATCAACTTTTTGCTCTCTATGGCTGTGCTCGGCATTATCGTTGTCGGTGCTGCACTTTATTGGGGTAAGGGAGAGTTTGATGCCATCGGCCCGCTGACAGAAGAGAAGATCTTCATTGTAGCGAGTGGAATGAGTCTGCCGCAAGTTGCTGCCAGGCTGGAAGACGAAGGCGTGATTTCCAATTCGCTCGTATTTGAAGCCGGCACCCGCCTGTTTAAGCACGAAAACAAGATTAAAGCAGGTGAGTACGAGTTTCCTGTCGGAGTTTCAATGAAGGCTGTCATGGACGATCTGGTGAGCGGCCGGGCAGTGTACCATTCGGTGACCTTCCCGGAAGGCTGGAGCAGCGCTCAGATCATCAACCGCCTGAATGCAAACGAAATCCTGACCGGAGAGATCTCAGTAATCCCGGCGGAAGGCTCATTATTGCCAGAGACTTACACATTCACGCGTGGAACAACGAAGGCGCGTATTATCGAACAGATGGAAAAGGCAATGAATGATAAGATTGCCCGCATCTGGGAAAAGCGCTCTCAGGGCTTGCCGATAGATACGCCTGAACAGCTGGTGATTCTTGCATCGATAGTGGAGAAGGAAACCTCCAAAGTGGATGAGCATCCACGCGTCGCCTCTGTCTTCGTAAATCGCCTGCGCAAAGGTATGCCGTTGCAGTCTGACCCGACGATCCTTTACGGCTTGTTCGGCGGGGAGGCGTGGACAAAAGACCGCACTGTGATCACGCGTTCCATGCTCAAGGAAAAGAACCCTTATAACACCTATCAGATCAAAGCCCTGCCTCCAGGACCAATCGGTAACCCGAGCGCGGCTGCTCTGGAGGCGGTCGCAAATCCTGCCCGCACAAAGGACCTGTACTTTGTAGCTGACGGCACTGGAGGCCACGCTTTCGCACGAAGCTACAAGCAACATCAGCGCAATGTAGCCAGCTGGCGCAAGGTTGAAAAAGAGATCCGCGCCCAGCAGGCAGCGGAAAAGAGTAAGAACTGATCTGCAAACCTTGCAGGAAAAGTGAGAAAGCCTGCCCAGTTAAACCCCGGGCAGGCTTTTTGCCGAAGGCAAGTGTCATGCCTGAAAAATCGGCATTGGTGTTCAGATTAAGTTATGCGTAAAGGCAGCGTCCACGATATAGCTCATAGGCATTTACTGATATTGCGGATAAGTTCTGGCCAGTAAATGTTGAATATGAATGCCAACAAAACAAAAGGGTATTCAGATGAGGAGTTTCAGGATATGGCATTGGCAAGCATGACCGGCTTTGCCCGCGTGGAAGGCAGCTGTGAAGAGACACGCTGGGTATGGGAACTCCGTTCCGTCAATGGCAAAGGCATGGACGCGCGCCTGCGCGTGCCTCAGGGCCTGGACGGAGTTGAAGCGGAAGTACGTAAGCGTATGGCTGCCAAATTGAAACGCGGCAATGTCTCCGTAGGCCTGCAGATGCAACGTTCACAGTCAGACACAGCACTGGTGGTGAATGAAGAAGCTCTTGAGCAAGTGCTCAAAGCCATTTCCATTCTCCGCAATCGCCTTCCTGATGCGCCAGAACCAACACTCGATGGTATTCTGGGCTACAAAGGCGTTTTGGAGTTTGAGGAAGCCGAAGAGAGCGAAGAAGAGAAGAACGCCCGGATTGCGGCTCTTCTGTCGTCCTTTGATGAAGCGCTGGACGAGCTGGTTGAAATGCGCAGAAGTGAAGGCAACGCGATTGCCACTTTGCTGAAGGCTCAGGTTGATACCATTGATGCGTTGGCCAGGCAAGCTGAGGAACTGCCCTCCCGCAGCCCAGAGGTCATTCGCGCCCGCCTTGAAGCTCAGGTCAACGAACTGATTCAGGCGAGCAGCCAGCTTGACCCTCAACGCCTGCATCAGGAAGTAGCAGTTCTTGCCACCAAAGCAGACATTCGTGAAGAACTGGATCGCCTCTACGCACATGTGGAAGCTGTCGGTGATTTGCTCGTCAAAGGTGGGGCTGTCGGGCGTCGCCTCGACTTTTTGGCACAGGAATTTAACCGCGAAGCAAACACGCTCTGTTCAAAGTCCAACAGCGTTGAGCTGACAGCGATCGGGCTGGAACTGAAAACAGTGATTGACCAGCTCCGCGAGCAGACGCAGAACATTGAATAGACCGCAGGCCCGAAAAGTGACCGTCGGTTATCGGGAATACGTGAAGACAAAAGCTATAAGCGCAGATAAGCAAAAGAAGACAAAACCAATATGACCTCTAAAACATCAGACGGGACTACCATATCAGCTCAGGATATCGATGAGGCGCGCCGCGGCTTCATGCTGGTGTTAGCTGCGCCCTCCGGAGCGGGTAAGGGAACGATTGCAAGCAAGCTGCTGGCAGAGGATGACAAACTGGTGCTTTCTGTGTCAGCGACAACCCGTCAGCGGCGCGCAGCTGAAGAGCACGGCGTTCATTACTGTTTTCTCAATACCGATGACTTTGAACGCAAGATCAAAGCCAACGAACTGCTGGAATGGGCCAGGGTTCATGACAACTATTATGGTACCCCGCGTGAGCCGGTTGACGCCAGCCTGAACGCTGGTAAGGACATCCTTTTTGATATCGATATCGCAGGGGTGCGCCAGCTGCAGGAACAGGCCGGAGATGATGTTGTTGCGATCTTCGTATTGCCACCGTCCATTGCAGAAATGTACGCCCGCCTGACAGGTCGCGGGGATGACGATGACGCCGCCATCAAACGCCGAATGAAGACGGCTGTCGATGAAATCTCCGGCTGGCAGGAATTCGACTATATCGTTGTAAATGACAACCTGGACAATGCGGTAGCAACAGTGCAGTCAATCATTACCAGTGAACGCCTGAAACGGATCCGACTGCCAGAACTCTCCGCGAAAATGAATGGCATGATTGCCGATCTGAAATCCGTCATTGCTGAATAATCAGACAGAAATTATGTAAAATAATGTCAGTTCAGAGTGTTGACGTGGTTTTGGGATTCAAATTACTAACTACTTGATTCAAATTATAAGGCAGGGCGTGATTTGCAAGAGCAGTGCCCTGCAAACAACAGCCGTCGCGTGTGAATAGCCATTGACCAGCCAGGTACAGAGGCGCGCTGAACTTGAGGACAAAGAGCGATGATCACACGACGGCAGGCGCTGAAGGGCGCTTTGTTTGGTGGGGCTGCTGTTGTCGGCGGATTAGCCGGCGCCTCCAGCCTTTGGGCTGTAACAAAACGCCATGACCTGATTGCGCGCAACATTGACCATCAGTTGATGGCGGATACGCCTGCCACAAAGAACATGTTTACGTTCGGCGACGCCATGCCGCCAGTCTTACGAGTAAAGCAAGGGCAACCGTTTCACAGCCGACTCATCAACAAGCTGCAAGAGCCGACCACCATCCACTGGCATGGTATGCGCCTGCCTAATGATATGGACGGTGTTGCCTTCCTGACCCAGCATTACGTCTACACCGATGATCAATTCGATTATCGCTTCACACCACAAGATGCCGGTACGTTCTGGTATCACCCGCACTGCAACTCGTTAGAGCAGTTGTCCTACGGTATGACGGGTCTGATGATTGTTGAAGAGGATGAAGATCCCGGCTTTGATCACGATATCCCGGTAAATCTGCGGGATTTCCGCCTTGGCAGCGACGGCCAGTTTATTAAGCTTTTTCAGCCGCGCAAATCCGCAAGAGCAGGAACGTTTGGAACGCTCCGCACCTCTAACTGGCAACCTGCGCCTGTTATGGATGTAAAAGCAGGCTCCCTTGTCCGCCTGCGCCTGTGCGTGACGGATGTAACCCGCATCTATAAACTGTCCTTCCCGAAAGGCACAGATGCAAAAGTCATCGCCATGGATGGGAATCCGGTTGGATCAATTGCAGTCAACATGCTTGCACTGGGGCCTGGACAACGCGCGGATATTGCAATACGTGTCCCGGATGGAGAAGGTGAGTTGATCGAACTCACCAACTTCTCCTCGTCTTCTCCCTGGCCTGTACTGTCCCTGAGAGCGGTTGGGCAAACTTTGAACCGCGACCTGCGTGAGGTCGGACCTTTGTCAGCCAATCCAATCCCGCAGCCTGACTTAAAAAACGCTGAATATATTCCGCTGGAATTCTCAGCCACAGCCGAAAAACGACCTGCCAACCCGATCTGCGGAAGTCTCGGATTTTCCTTTTGGGCGGTTAATAAAAAGGCATGGCAAGGTGCAGAGCGCGGTCCGCTTGACCCGGTAGAGGTCCTCAGGCGTAACAAGTCGTATGTATTCGAGTTCATCAACCGTACGCCGCAAACTCACCCTATCCACATCCACGGCATGACGTTCCAGCTCCTCAGAAGCAACAAACGCGCACTCGCCCCATGGTGGACCGATACCGTGCTGGTACTTCCAGATGAGCGCGTGCAAGTGGCCGTGCGCCCGGATTGCGAAGGCGACTGGCTCATGCACTGCCACATCATCGAACACCAGGAAAGCGGCATGACTGCCTTCATGCGGGTGGAATAGTCTCTATCGTCTGCGACAGGAAAAGTGCCCTGAAACCAATCCGGCTTCAGGGCTTTGTTATGTCAGTAACTGAGCACGTATGCCCCAGGGCGTGTTTAGTATCAATTTGCATTAACGATAACATCCGTCACACAGATTATTGCGCAAAAGCTTTGATTGATTTTGTCGCTACGCTTGGTAATACGTTTGAACCTCCTGACTTTGCGTAAGCAATTTTCAATTAAGTGGCGCCATTTGTAAACTTCAGGATCTATAGACAACGGTTACCTGCGTTGCGGTCTTTGTGAGATACAAATCATGGCACGGCGCTCATTCAGATCCTCAATGAGCCGATTGCCGTCAATAGCTTTGTCCGCCAACAGCCCGCCAAAGTCGATGTCGTCAGTCAAAGCAGGCGAGCCTGCCGTGTCATGCGATGACCAGGCAACAGCTCAAAACGCACCAGATTTCCAAGCGCATCCGTCAGCGCCAGTATCGTATACCAATTTCCACAATGGCACCGGGCCGCATTCAGTGCTGTTGTCACTACAATGCTTAGCAGGCCATGTTGGGGGCTATGGATGTTGATGTGTCATAACTCTGAGGTGCCGGTTCCTTATGGCTTTATGGAAGACTTTGTGAGGTTCTTCGCGTTGATGTCAGATCGCTTGATCGTTTTGGCGTAACCGCCTGGCGTCAGGGCGATGGGTATCGCCGCGATCAGGTTCTGAGGAGGTATTTGGGCACGTGCCTGAACTGAGGCAATTTGTTATTGGCTGTCCTCCGGGATTTCTCCGAAAGGGTGATGTGTAAAACGCGTACTAAAGAGTTTGTCGGGTGTGGGTGTTGAAGGGGGAGGTTATGAGTTGCGCAAACAGGGCTGTAAAGTACCTGGTTTAACAATTCGGCCTATGTGTTGATCTTGATCCCTGAGAGCTTGATCTTCTTGAAAAGGGGTTCTATAAGCGCCCCATCCCGCACGCAGGGCGGGGGTTGTCCTTGTGGCGAGCTCCATCCGGTTAGAGAGTTGCACGGTTGTGCTGCCCTGCGGAGGATTAAACCGGAAAACTAAGGAGAATAAAGGCATGGCTTTGCCTGATTTTACTATGCGCCAGCTTCTTGAGGCAGGCGTACACTTTGGTCACCAGAAGCACCGCTGGAACCCAAAGATGAACAACTACATCTTCGGTGTTCGCAACAACATTCACATTCTTGATCTTGGTCAGACAGTTCCGCTCCTGCACCAGGCTCTTAAATCTGTGTCTGACACTGTTGCTGCTGGTGGCCGAGTGCTTTTGGTTGGTACCAAGCGCCAGGCTCAGGAAGCTGTCGCAGAAGCTGCGCGCAACTCTGCTCAGTACTACGTAAACGCTCGCTGGCTCGGCGGCATGCTGACCAACTGGAAGACGATCTCTCAGTCCATCCAGCGCCTGCGTAAGGTTGAAGAGCTGCTCGACGGTGGTGAAGCGAACCGTATGACAAAAAAAGAGCGGTTGTTCCTTGACCGTGAGCGTCAGAAGCTTGAGCGCAACCTTGGTGGCATTAAAGACATGGGCGGTATTCCTGACCTGATCTTTGTTATCGACACCAACCGCGAAGCAAACGCAATTCAGGAAGCTCGTCGTCTGGGCATTCCGGTTGCTGCGATCCTGGATTCCAACTGTGACCCGGATGGCATCACGTACCCTGTGCCGGGTAATGATGATGCAGGTCGTGCAATTGCTCTTTATACAGACCTGATCGCACGAGCAGCTATTGACGGCATCGCACGCGCGTCAGGTTCTATGGGTATCGACCTGGGTGAATCTGAAGAGCTCCTTGAAGAACCTGTTCTTGCTGCAGAAGCTGCTCCGGCAGCTGAAGCTGGCCAGAGCGAAGGCTAAGGTTTTCTGCCGGGAAGCGCTTTCAGGCGCTTCCCCTTCAGTTTTACGTGATTTTTCGTGTGTATTTACTGCGAAGCCTCACGGTCGCTATGCGATAAATCGGATGGATCCGCAGGGAAGTCGGGTTCCTCAGATTTTTTATGACACACTCCCGTCCATGAGGCGTACGATGAGCATTACCGCTGCTATGGTAAAAGAGCTCCGCGAAACAAGCGGTGCAGGCATGATGGATTGTAAAGCTGCCCTGAAAGAAGCAGGCGGCGACATGGAAGCAGCTGTTGACTGGCTGCGAACCAAAGGCCTTGCGAAGGCTGCCAAGAAGGCTGGCCGTGTTGCGGCTGAAGGTCTTGTTGCAGTTGCAGCAGAAGGTAACAAAGCTGTTGTTGTTGAGGTTAACTCCGAAACAGATTTCGTTGCCCGCAACGAAAACTTCCAGAAGCTGGTTCGCGATATCGCTGCAACTGCGCTTACTGTTGATGGTGACGTTGAAAAGCTGGCTGCAGCGCCTTACCCGGGTTCTGACAAGAGCGTTGAAGGCGAACTTAAGGAAGCTGTTGGCACCATCGGTGAAAACATGACCCTTCGCCGTTCTGCTGGTCTGTCTGTTTCCGAAGGTGTTGTTGCTTCTTACATACACAACGCTGCTGGCGAAGGCCTTGGCAAAATCGGTGTTCTGGTTGCTCTTGAATCTGCAGGTGATGCAGACAGGCTTGCGGCTTTGGGTAAACAGATTGCAATGCATGTTGCAGCTACAAACCCGCTGGCGCTGAACACTGGTGAGCTGGACTCAGACGCTGTTGAACGTGAGCGCGCTGTTTACATGGAGCAGGCTCGTGAGTCTGGTAAGCCTGAAAGCATCATTGAGAAGATGGTTGAAGGTCGCCTGCGTAAGTTCTATGAAGAAGTTACGCTGGTTAAGCAGTCTTTCGTTATCAATCCTGATCTGACTGTAGAGAAGGCCGTTGAAGAAGCAGCTAAGGAAATCGGTTCTCCGGTCAAACTCACCGGCTTTGTTCGCATCGCCCTTGGTGAAGGTATTGAAAAAGAAGAGACAGACTTCGCAGCTGAAGTCGCTGCTGCTGCTGGTAACTAATTTAATGAGGGCGTCGATTCAGTCGACGCCCTTTTTGTGTCTGGATGCATAAAAAGAGGCTCACTATGTCTGAGGGCGTTCGCTGGAAACGGGTTCTTCTGAAACTTTCAGGAGAAGCGCTGATGGGTGACCAGGACTTTGGTATCGATCCAAAGGTGGTTGAACGGGTAGCAGCTGAAATTTCAGAGGCTGTAAATCTGGGTGCCCAGTTCGGCATCGTTGTTGGTGGTGGTAACATCTTCCGAGGTGTGGCACTTGCAGCCAAAGGTGCAAACCGTGTGACCGGCGACCATATGGGTATGCTGGCGACCATTATGAATTCTCTCACGCTTGCTGATGCGCTTCGTCAGCGCGGTATTCAGGCGCGTGTACTTTCCGCAGTTCCTGTACCATCGATTTGTGAGAGCTTTACTCAGCGCGGCGCAGAGCGTTACATGGAAGACGGAGACGTTATCCTGTTTGCCGGTGGTACGGGTAACCCGTTCTTTTCCACTGATTCTGGCGCAGCGCTGCGTGCGGCAGAGATGCAGTGTGATGTGTTCCTCAAGGGGACCAGCGTTGATGGCGTTTACGATGCTGATCCTAAACTTAAGCCTGCTGCAAAGCGTTTTGAAACGCTTACACCGGGGGAAGTTCTTGAAAAGAACCTTAAAGTCATGGATGCGACCGCGATTGCACTTGCCCGGGACAACTCTATTCCTGTAGTTGTCTTTTCCATCAAGACCTCCAGCGCACTTGTAAATGTATTGCGCGGGCAGGGGTTGTTTACGGTCATTCAGGACTGATAAGCACCATCCGGTGTCTTCCTGGTTTTGTTTTGATCCGGGGCGGCTTTCTGTTTTAGACTGCTGCTCCGATACACTGATAGGTGAAAGAGGATATTATGTCAGAGCTGGACTATGACGATCTTGACCGCCGTATGAATGGTGCGATTACAGCTTTGAAGCATGAATTTGCTGGTCTTCGTACTGGTCGTGCTTCTGCAAGTATGCTGGATACAATTACTGTAGAGGCCTATGGCTCTCCGATGCCGATCAACCAGGTCGCGACGGTCAGTGTTCCTGAGCCACGCATGATTTCTGTTCAGGTCTGGGACCGCTCCATGATGCAGGCCACTGAAAAAGCTATCCGTGAATCCAGTCTTGGCCTCAATCCGGTCGTGGACGGAATGGTGCTGCGCCTGCCGATTCCTGAACTTAATGAAGAACGCCGCCAGGAACTCGTCAAAGTAGCGCATAAGTATGCCGAGCAAGCCAGGATCGCTGCACGTCATGTTCGCCGCGATGGTATGGAAACCATCAAAAAGCTCGAAAAATCAGGTGAAATGGGTGAAGACGCTGCACGTTCAGCATCTGACAAAGTGCAGAAGATGACTGACGACATTGTTGGTGAGGTTGATTCTGTACTCGCCAAAAAAGAACAGGAAATCAAACAGGTTTAATCCTGTCTGTAAGCGGGGGCTATATGACGGCGAACGTTGAATTTGAGGCAGTTGATACAAATTCCGAAATCGGACTTTTGAGTGTGCCTCGTCACGTCGCCATCATTATGGATGGTAATGGCCGTTGGGCACTTCGCCGGGGGCTTCCGCGTACCGAAGGGCATCGGCGCGGTGTGAAAACACTGCGCGAGGCAGTTGAGCATGCACAAAAGCGCGGGGTCTCCTACCTGACGCTTTTTAGCTTTTCCTCTGAAAACTGGGCGCGCCCGCAACAGGAAGTTTCATTCCTGCTGGCACTTCTGCGTCGGTTTGTGTGCGATGACATTAAAGACCTCATCAGGAATAATGTGAAGGTCCGTGTGATCGGGTCGAGAGAAAATCTCGATAAATCCATGCTGACCCTGCTTGATGATGCGGAACGTGAGACCGCTCATTGTACCGGGCTGGTGCTGGTTATTGCTTTTAACTACGGAGCGCGGGACGAGTTCGTCCGGGCTGCCCGTCAACTGGCGGAGCGCGTGGAAGCCGGTGAGTTGAGAGCTGCTGAAATCGGGGAGGATGATGTCAGCACTTGTCTGGATACCCGTGATATCCCGGATCCGGACCTCATCGTTCGCACAGGAGGAGAGCAAAGACTTTCCAATTTTCTGTTGTGGCAGGCAGCATATGCCGAATTTTATTTTGCTCCTACGCCCTGGCCTGAATTCGGTCCGGATGCATTTGATGATGCTTTGCTGGCGTTCTCTAATCGTGAGCGACGGTATGGGGGGGTGAGCTCTGACGCGGCTGGGACATAATGCCTGACAAAAAAAAACAGAACAATTCTGAAGGCGCTTCCGAAGGAATTATCGGGCGTGTGCTGAACGCAAATCCCGATTTGCTGGTCCGCGCTCTTTCTGCGGTTATTCTTGCTCCTGTCGCGCTGGCGCTGACATGGGTCGGCGGATTCTGGTTTGCTGGCCTTGTGTTTGTTGGTATGCTGATTGTTTACTGGGAATGGTACAGGATCATATTGCAAAACGCGCAGAGACCTTTTGTATTGCTGGGCTATTTGTTTCTCCTGTTTATTGGTTTCAGTTACTTTCAGACGCAGCCGCTCTGGATTGCCGGAGCGCTGATTGCAGGTGCTGTTTTGCTTTACGGTGCCGGTGGTTTTAACCGGACTGCGCGCTGGGTGAGTGAGGGCTACGTTTACACCGGCCTGACATTTGTTTCCTTGCTGGCTCTGCGGGAAGGGGATGAGGGGCTTTTCTTCATCATCTATCTTTTCCTTGTGGTCTGGGGGACAGATATTGCTGCCTATGTGTGTGGACGCAGTTTTGGCGGGCCTAAGCTTTGGCCTGCTGTTTCTCCGAATAAAACTTGGAGCGGTGCTATTGGGGGCGTGGTCTTTTCATCGCTTTTAGGGATGGGCTTTGTTGCTGTTGCGGGTGGTTCTCAGCTGGTCTGGGCTTTCGGACTGGCTGTTGTGCTCTCTGCGGTCTCTCAGCTTGGAGATTTGTTTGAAAGCTCCATGAAACGTCGCTTTAAAGTGAAAGATTCCAGCCGTCTTATTCCTGGCCATGGCGGGCTGCTTGACCGGGTTGACGGCCTTGTCGCAGCTGCTGTGTTTGCCTATGGGGTTGGTGTGGTGTCCGGCGGGCAGTTGTTCGATCCAAACGCAGGGTTGATGCTGTTTGCCTCCTGATGATGCTGATGTTTGTGCTCGCCACGGTTCTGTTGATTTGCAAGGGTTGTTGATATGACAAAGTCCCTCACTGTGTTGGGAGCAACCGGATCGGTTGGAGCCAGTACGCTCAAAGTTATTGCCCATAGTCCTGAGCGTTATCAGGTTAATGCACTTGTTGCGGGCCGGAATGTTGATGCACTTGCTAAGGCGTGCCGGGAGACCGGTGCCGCGCGCGCTGTCATTGGCGATGTTTCCCGGTACAAAGATCTTAAAGCAGCACTCGCCGGGACCGGCGTGGAGGTTTCCGCAGGTCGTGAGGCTGTTCTGGATGCGGCCAGCCAGAAGGTGGATGTGCTGGTTTCTGCTATGGTGGGCGCGGCTGGGCTTGAACCGACTGTTAAGGGTATCAGGGCGGGCAGCAATATTGCTCTTGCCAACAAAGAAACCCTGGTGTGCGCGGGCACGATTGTGTGTGACCTGGCGAAAAAATATGGCGCTAAACTACTGCCGGCCGATTCAGAGCATAATGCTGTTTTTCAGGTGTTTGAGCAGGGTGACCCGAAAGCTGTCGACAAAGTGATTGTCACGGCTTCTGGCGGACCGTTCCGTAAATCAACGCTGGAAGAGATGCGTGTTGCGACGCCTGAGATGGCGTTAAAGCATCCGAACTGGTCAATGGGGCAGCGAATCACCATTGATAGCGCATCCATGGTGAATAAAGGCCTTGAGTTGATTGAAGCATCTCATTTGTTTCCCGTTACCGCAGATCAGCTGGACGTGGTTGTCCATCCACAATCAATTGTCCATGGTATGGTTAAATATTGTGATGGGTCATTATTGGCCCATATGTCGGTTCCGGACATGTGCGGGCCAATTGCTCATTGCCTGGCCTACCCAACCCGAAAGACGGCTCCGATTGCGGACCTTGATCTGGGGATGATTGGGCGTCTGGACTTTGAAAGGCCTGATTTTGAGCGTTTTCCTGCGCTGTCACTTGCCCGCAAAGTGATGGAGCTGGGCGATGGGGCAGCGACGATTTTTAACGCTGCAGACGAAGTGGCGGTGGAGGCTTTCCTTGAACGAAAGATAGGGTTCCTCCAGATACCCGAGCTTCTTGAGGATGTTCTGAATCGGCTTCATACGCAAAATATGCTAGATTGTTCAAATCAGCTGGAAGAGATTCTCCAGCTGGATCAGGTAGCGCGTCGAGTTGCAAACGAAATTATTGGGAAGATGGCCGCCTGATCTGGCGCTTCCTAAAAAAAATAAGGTAAGGCTGTTCGCATGGACGTTCTGAGTTCAGTTCTTGGTGGTTCGCTCGGAGTCATCATTCCCTTCTTGGTTGTGCTTACTGTGGTTGTTTTCTTCCACGAGCTGGGGCATTTCCTCGTCGCACGTTGGTGCGGCGTAAAGGTTGTTGCATTTTCAGTCGGGTTTGGACCGGAACTGATTGGTCGTAATGACAAGCACGGAACGCGCTGGAAGGTCTGTGCCATTCCGCTTGGGGGATATGTAAAATTCTCTGGCGATGAGAATGCTGCAAGTGTGCCGGATCGCGGTGAGCAGGCCAGAATGGATGAGGAGACGCGCAGGACTGCGTTTTTTGCGAAGAACCCATGGCAGCGCTCCGCAATTGTGGCTGCAGGGCCAGTAGCCAATTTTATCCTCGCTATTCTTATCTTCGCAGGAATGTTTGGATTTTTAGGAAAATTTGAAACACTGCCGCGTGTGGATCAGGTGCGTCCAGGCAGTGCTGCTGAAATAGCAGGTATTCTGCCTGGGGATTTAATACTATCGATTAATGGTAGTGCTGTTGAAAGCTTTAATGATGTGCAGCGTGCTGTGACGGTGAGTGCAGGCGTGCCCATGCAGATCAGTGTGGAGCGGGGGGATGCGATAGAGCGTCTCACTGCAACGCCGGAGCTACAGGAAATCAGTGATGGTTTTGGGAATACACAGAAAGTTGGTATTCTTGGAATTCAGCGGAATACTTCCCAGGAAGATATTATAGTCAAGCGTTTTGGCCCCGTGGAAGCTGTGGGTGAAGGGGTAAAAGAGACATGGTATATTCTTGATAGAACATTAGGTTATATTGGCGGTCTTTTTCTTGGAAAAGAAGATCCGGACCAACTGGGTGGTCCGATACGCGTAGCGCAAATCTCCGGGCAGGTTGCGACCCATGGGATTTTGCCGCTAATTAACCTTACTGCGATTTTGTCAATTTCTATTGGTTTACTCAATCTCATGCCTGTTCCAATGTTGGATGGCGGGCATCTGTTGTACTACATCATCGAGATTGTAAGGGGTAAGCCGTTGAGTGAAAAACTTCAAGAGTTCGGGTTCCGCATAGGAATCACTCTGGTACTGCTTCTGATGGTTTTTGCGACCTGGAATGATCTGCGGTCAATAATCGCCTCTTAGGTAAGTTGCGAGCCGAAGGTTGGGCAAAGGATTGGGAAAATTGCATTAAATCCCGTTGTGTTGCCTTGCTTTACTCTGAAAACCTTGTACAAAGTTCCAAAGGTGTTTCAGATTCTATCCATTACCCTGAGACGCATTAGTGATCTGAGGATCAGGGGGCTAATGCATTTTCGGGCTGAAAATAAAAGGCATAGCAGCTCTATGCAGTCATTCAAGAACCTGTCACGTGTGTCGCTTTTGGCAATGGCCGTCGCAGCTGCTGGTACAGTTGCTCCGGTTGGGGTTCCGTTTATCGGAGCGGGGGTTGCTGAGGCCGCGGTGGTTAAAAAGATTGTCGTCAACGGCGCAAAGCGCATTGAGGACGAAACAGTTCGCAACTACCTGACTATCCGTCCAGGGAAATCCTTTTCTGCAATTGATATTGACGAGAGTCTTACCACTCTTTACGCGACTGGTCTGTTCGCTGATGTCACTATCGAGCAGCGCGGCGGCACTCTTGTTGTTGATGTCAAAGAAAATCCGGTTATTGGTAAAATTTCCTTTGAGGGTAATAAGCGGCTGACAGACGAAGCTCTGAAATCAGTTGTCCGTTCTTCTGAGCGCTCCATGCTGACACGTGCGCGTGTTCAGTCTGATTCTCAGAACCTTCTGGAAGCTTATCGTCGCTCCGGTCGCTATCGTGCATCTGTTGAGCCGAAGGTTATAGAACGCAATAATAACCGCGTGGATCTGGTTTTTGAAATCGAAGAAGGAGACAAGACGGGTGTTGCCCGTATTTCCTTCATCGGTAACAAGGCATTCTCCGACGGTTATCTGCGTGAGCAGATCCAGACCCGCGAAAGCGGCTTCCTCGGCTGGTTGCGTACGACTGATGTATATGATCCTGATCGTCTTGATGTGGACGAGGAATCTTTGCGTCAGTTCTACTACCAGAAGGGTTACGCTGATTTCCGCATTGTTTCTGCTGTTGCGGATCTGGATCGTGAGCAAAATATCTTCTACGTGACTTTCACTGTTGATGAAGGTGAGCAGTACGAGTTCGGCGATATTGAAATTGATACGTCGTTGTCTGCGGTCGACCCTGAATCGATGCGTCAGTACCTGCGTACTCAGTCTGGTGATACCTACAACTCGCTGGAAGTTGAAAAGACGCTTGAAGCTCTGACACTGGAAGTTTCCAAGGCCGGCTATGCGTTTGCTCAGGTTCGCCCGCGCGGTGAGCGTGATTATGAAAACAAGAAGGTCTCGATCACTTATCTGATCGAAGAGGGTCCTCGTGTTTATGTTGAGCGTATCAACGTTCGTGGTAACGATCGCACACGTGAGTACGTGATCCGCCGCGAGTTTGATCTCGCTGAAGGCGATGCTTACAACCGTATCCTGCTGGATAAAGCTGAACGTCGTCTGCGTAACACACGTTACTTCCAGAATGTTCGTATTACGCGTCAGCAGGGCAGCGCTCCTGACCGTGTGATCATCAATGTGGATGTCGAAGAGCAGCCAACCGGTGAGGTTTCCTTCGGTGTGGGTTACTCCACTTCTGACGGTGTGATTGGTGATATCTCTATCACCGAGCGCAACTTCCTTGGGCGTGGTCAATACGTTAAAGCCGCTGTTGGTGGTGGTACTGACAACCAGAAATACGAGTTCAAGTTTGTTGAGCCGTTCTTCATGGGGCGTCGCATCTCCGCAGGTCTGGATGTGTACCGCCGTGTATACGATGAAAACGATTCCCGGGCTTATGAAGAAGAGACAACCGGCGGTGCAATTAACTTTGGTCTTCCACTTCGCGAAGACGAGCTGACGCTTAACCTGTTTTACAAACTCTACCAGCGTGATCTGACGCGTAGCGACTCAACCGGTATCGGTCAGTGTGATTCTGATGTTTCACTTGGTGTCTGTGATTCCCTTGGGGAATATACGACTTCACTTGCTGGTTTCTCCCTTGTCTATAATACTCTGGACAATAACCTGAAACCGCGTGACGGTTATGTTGCTTCCTATGAGCAGGAAATTGCGGGTCTGGGTGGCGAGTCTCAATATATTCGTGGCCAGGCCAAAGGAAGTGCATTCAAGGAGCTGTCTGCTGAATATGGCGTTGTTGGTTTCGTGAAGGGGTCTGCTGGTTACATAGAATCTATCGGTAAACGTCTGCGTGTGACTGATCAGTTCCAGGGTACACCGGATCTCATTCGTGGCTTTGAGTCCAACGGTTACGGCCCACGTGATGCTGTGGGTGGCGATGCGCTTGGTGGTAAGTACTACGTTGCAGGTACCGTTGAAGGTCAGTTCCCGTTCCCGGTCCTCCCTGAGGAGCTTGGGCTGTCTGGTGCAGTCTTTGCAGATGCAGGGTCCCTATGGGGTATTGACGGCGATCTGTCTGATGTGATTGGTGATACCGTTCAGTCTGAAGACTTCGATCTTCGTGCCTCTGTTGGTATTGGTGTGCTGTGGCAGTCGCCGTTTGGGCCGCTGCGTGCTGACTTTGCCTGGCCTGTGCTCAAAAACGATGTTGATGAAACGCAGCTATTCAAGCTTAGCGGTGGTACAAGCTTCTGATCCGGTGAAAAATTGATTATAATCGGCCGCCGATACCATCGGCGGCCTTTTTTTGCAGGATCCTATGACACAACCATCAAATCAATCTGAAGTTTGCCCGGTTTTCTTCCCTGAAGCTCAAACGATAACAGTGAAACAAGTCGCTGAATGGGCCGGTGCGGAGATTGTTCGCGGGGATAGCGAGCTGGTCATTACTGGTGTTGCTCCTCTGGATGAGGGCGCTCCCGGAACGCTCGTGTTCATCGATAATCCCAAATATCTGGATCAGCTTGAAAATACGAAGGCGACGGCTTGTCTTGTCAGTAAAAAGCATCTCGATAAAGTTCCCGGCGGCGTAGTGCCTTTGCTTGCCAGGGAGCCGTACAGCTCGCTGGCGAAAGTACTGGCTGAGCTTTACCCGGCCGCAATGCGGCCCCTTCCGGCAACGGGTGAGACATCGGTCAGTCCGCGTGCTTATATCGACCGAAGTGTAAAGCTGGGCGATGGCGTTGTTGTTGAGGCCGGGGTCGTCATTGGCGCCCATGTGGTGATTGGTGCTGGTTCCCGTATCGGGCCAAATGCGGTGATTGCTGCCAGATGTCAGATAGGTGACGACTGCTCCATTGGAGCTAACTCCAGTCTGCAACATGCGGTGCTTGGAAATCGTGTCATTATTCACCCAAACGTTTGCTTAGGCCAGGATGGGTTTGGTTTTGCAATGGGGCCAGGTGGTCACATCAAGGTTCCCCAGATGGGCAGGGTTGTGCTAGGGAATGATGTTGAAATTGGCGCAGGCTCCTGTATAGACCGCGGTGCAAACCGTGATACGACTGTTGGCGATGGAACAAAAATTGATAATCTGGTTCAGGTTGGTCATAACGTTAATATCGGCAAGCATTGCGTCATCGTTTCTCAGGTGGGGATCTCAGGAAGTTCCAGCCTTGAGGATTATGTGGTTCTTGGCGGGCAGGCCGGGGTTTCCGGTCACGTTCGCATTGGAACGGGCGCACAGGTTGCCGGTGTGAGTGCCGTACATGATGATCTGGCGCCAGGTGGGCGTTATGGTGGCATACCGGCACGGCCTATCCGCGAGTGGTTCAGGGAATTGACAGCGCTTCGCCGCCTGACCTCCCAGGGCGGAAAGAAATAACAGATCAGACCCGGGATCTTATCCCGATACTTAACAGGAATGGCTGGTGAATGAGGAGGGCGTGTCCTCGTGATCTCTTTGTGAGGGATATGCCAGTCGAACCGATATTGCTGAGGCATTATTATGAGTGATGTAGAGACCAGAACACTTGAAAACGCCGATATTATGCGGGTTATGGAGCTTTTGCCCCATCGTTATCCGTTTTTGATGATTGACCGTATTGTCGATATGGACGGTGACAATTCGGGTGTCGGTATTAAAAATGTAACCATAAATGAGCCACATTTCCAGGGGCATTTTCCAAGTCAGCCGGTAATGCCAGGTGTGTTGCTTATAGAAGCGATGGCGCAGACTGCTGGTGCTCTTTGCGTCCATGGCCGCGAAAAGAAGGACGTACCTTCTCTGGTTTACTTTATGACCATCGATAAGTGTAAATTCCGCAAGCCTGTGGTTCCTGGTGATCAGGTCCGCTTTCATGTGAAAAAAATTCGTAACCGCTCAACCATCTGGAAGTTTGAAGGTGTTGCAATGGTAGACGGACAGAAGGTTGCTGAAGCGGAAATCAGCGCTATGCTCGTCGATTCTGACGAGGCGAATTGAGGTCATTGATGCAACAGATTCATCCCACCGCGATTATCGAGGATGGGGCCGTACTTGGTGAGAATATCAGGATCGGACCATACTGCATGGTCGGTCCCGGGGTAACCCTTGGCGATGATGTGGAGCTTGTTTCCCATGTGGTGATTGCAGGACGGACAACAGTCGGCGCCCGGTCGAAGGTATACCCGTTTGTCAGCCTGGGACATCAGCCGCAGGATCTGAAGTTTTCCGGTGAGGATACGCTTCTGGCAATCGGCGAAGACAACCAGATCCGCGAGCATTCAACCATGAACCCCGGAACTGCCGGTGGTGGTGGTGTGACACATGTCGGTAATGGTTGCCTTTTCATGATGGGTAGCCATGTGGGGCATGACTGTCTGGTGGGTAACAATGTTATTTTAGCAAACAATGCGACGCTTGCAGGGCATGTTGAAGTTGGTGATCATGTGATCTTCGGTGGCCTTTCTGCCGTGCATCAGTGGTGCCGTGTGGGTGCTCATGCATTTGTTGGTGGTCTGACCGGGGTTGAATTCGACGTTATCCCTTATGGGTCTGTAACTGGTGATCGTGCGCGTTTGGCAGGTCTTAACCTGATTGGTCTGAAGCGCCATAACGTCTCTCGCGAAGAAATCCACGCGCTGCGCCATGCCTACAGGGAGGTCTTCCACAGTGACGAGGGCACGCTTCGTGCCCGGGCAGAGGCTGCGCGCACCATGTACGCTAAGTTTGAGGGTGTGCAGACGATGACATCGTTCATACTGGGAGACAAAAATCGCCGGTTATGCACACCGCACAATACAGGTGAATAGGGGACTATTTAAAGTTCATGGTGAAACAGGCACCTATTGCTGTGATCGCTGGTGGCGGTGATCTGCCTGGTCTGGTTATCCGGTCCGCTATGGTACAGGGCCGCGATGTGGTTACTATCGCAATCAAGGGGGAGGCAGATGCCTCCCTTTCTGCGTTTAATCCGGTAGAGATCAGCTGGGGACAGATCGGTAAACTGTTCTCAACTCTGAAATTGAGAGGCGTTCAGGATGTGGTGTTGATCGGTGCTGTACAGAAGCGACCGGATTTCACATCGATTCCTGGCGATTTTGGAACGATCTGGCGTTTACCTCGTATTATCAGGGCTGTTGTTGGCGGTGATGATCGTTTGTTGGTGAAAGTTGCCGGAATATTTGAACGAGAGGGATTGCACGTGGTTGGTGCTCATGAGGTTGCTCCGGGGCTGGTTGCGAGTCCGGGGCACGTAGCAGGGCCGAAGCCGGATGCCAGGGCTTTGAGCGACATGAAACTTGCTGTTCAGGCTGTTGACGCTGTTGGCCGACTGGATATCGGGCAGGGTGCTGTAGCTGTTGGCGCACGTGTTGTCGCCGTTGAGGGCGCTGAAGGTACGGATGCCATGCTTGAGCGCGTTACCGCACTGCGTGCCAATGGCCGTGTGCGGTCCAAAGGGGCTGCCGGAGTACTCGTGAAGTGCTCCAAACCGCAACAGGACCTTCGACTTGATATGCCGACTGTTGGGCCACAAACCATCCGCAAAGCTGCTGCGGCGCAGTTAAAAGGCGTTTGTGTGGAAGCCGGGCGTGTTCTGGTTGCTCATCGCGAAGAGGTTGAGCACCTGTGCGGTGAACTGGGTGTTTTCCTTTACGGCTGTACGCGTGAGGAAAACTTTGACGCTGGTGAGCGCTGAGATATGAGCGAAGCGGAAGCTGTCAGACCCTTGAGGATTTTCTTTGTTGTTGGCGAAGAGTCTGGTGACCAGCTCGGTGCGGAAGTCATAAAAGCCTTGCGTGCAGTTGCAGGTGATCGTCTTGAAGTCTGCGGTCTGGGCGGTGAGCGTATGGCGGCTCAGGGTGTGCAGTCGATCTTTCCGCTGCATGATATTGCCGTCATGGGGATTACGGCGGTACTGGAGCGTTTGCCTGCAATTATTCGCCGTGTGCATCAGACTGTGGATGCGGTGATTGCCGCGCAGCCTGATTTGTTGCTCATTATCGATTCTCCTGATTTCACACATAATGTTGCCAGGCGGGTGCGTAAGAGAGCACCTCATATTCGGGTGGTGGATTATGTCAGCCCGTCTGTGTGGGCGTGGCGTCCGGGGCGTGCAAGGAAAATGGCGGTTTATGTGGATCAGTTGCTTGCACTGTTGCCGTTTGAGCCTGAGGCTCACAGGCGTCTTGGCGGGCCACCCTGTAATTATGTGGGGCACCCGCTGATTGAGCGTCTTGCCGACTTGCGACCGGCGCCGGGCGAGCGTACGGAGCCTGGTGCAGGCAGAAAACTGCTGGTGGTACTTCCAGGTTCCCGAACCAGTGAGGTTTCCCGGTTACTGGAACCGTTTGGTGAGGCGGTCGCGTTGATTTGTGCGCAGGATCCGGATGTGGG
The DNA here is from genome assembly GCA_947502585.1 of uncultured Pseudovibrio sp. Taxonomy (GTDB): domain Bacteria; phylum Pseudomonadota; class Alphaproteobacteria; order Rhizobiales; family Stappiaceae; genus Pseudovibrio. Next base: position 22,259 of record CANNAV010000012.1, on the reverse strand, counting down.
TGTGATCATTCCAGCCGTGCCTCATCAGGAGCAGCGTATTCGCGACGGTGTGACCTCCTGGAAAGTGCAGCCACGTATTGTAACGGGTGAAGCAGAAAAGTTTGCGGCTTTGCGGCAGGCAAATGCGGCGCTCGCAGCCAGTGGAACAGTGTCTTTGGAGCTGGCTATTGCAGGCGTGCCTATGGTCATTGCTTACAAGCTGGACTGGTTTTTCCGCCGCCTGAAGCAGATCAACCGGTTCGTCAGGGTTGTTGCGGTGGACACCATTGTGCTGCCCAACCTTGTGCTTGGGGAGCACAGTATCAAGGAATACATTGAGGAGGAAGCGCATCCTGAAGCACTCAGCCAGGCCGTGCTTGCGCTGCTCTGTGACAGCCCGGAGCGACGGGCGCAGCTGGACGCGTTCACCCGGATTGATGAAAAAATGCGATTGCCTGAAGGGGAAAGTCAGGCCGGGAAAGCGGCAAAGATCATTCTGGAAACGGCAGGCTACCCAGTTTAGATGCTTTTCAAACAAGTTTAATAATTGAATTTATGTATTTGAAATTAAATAGATATTAGGTGTTAAATTAAGATTATACTTTAAGTATAGCTGCGGGCAAATTGATTGCTTTGTGCCTGGGTTGGAGCACGTGTCAGCTGAAAAACTGCCTCTTGTATCGTGACACATCTGGCCTGTCCTTTTGCAGGTATTAGCTGGTTTGAACAACGGGCGCAGACTACAACTTTCCAGCGGCTGAGTGATAGTCAGATCCGCCGCTTTATTGCTCTGGTGGAGGTTGCATGATCGGGCCGGGCAAGGGCGTGTGTATCAGGCCTGCGGCGTTACAGATATGAAAAAAGACATTGGGGGACTGGCAGCCCTTGCAGAAACCGAATTACGTCAACGCCCGGCTGATGGTTCCGTGTTTGCATTCCGTGGCCGGCACGGTGCAGGGGCGTTACACTTCACTATAGAGCTGACGCCACAGGCAGAGCGGCATCAACCGCTTACTCTTCTGCCAGGCGCTATGACTTCAATGCTACCTGAATCCTTTTGTGTTGTGAAGACGGTGCCATACCTATTTTACAGGTGCTGCCATCAGTCCGGCACAGCTCAGAGAAGGTGATTGATCTGTCGCAGTGCCTGGCTTTGGCGTGGAAGCCATTGGGAGGCACTGGTGATGGCTTATGCCAAAGTGCTCCCGGTGACTGTCCTGTCCTTTTTACGGCAGGCCAGTGCAGCGGTGCTGGCTATGGAAAGAGCTGAGGGAACTGACGTTATGCAGAGTAGAGTTTTCATGCTGCTCTTACGGCCTCTCGCCGGGAGCTGTGTTCTGTCATTGTGAGGCAGTTTTTTTGTCATGTTGCCCGGTTAACTTGATCAGGACTTTACCGTAGCAGGTGCCATCTGTGAAAACACCGGCGGCGCGTCCGCTGCCGATGAAACCGGTTGCTGCGAGTTGCAGTTTGACCGAAGTTCCATTGCCTTCGTCGGGAAAGGTGAACCTGTATTGATTTTCAATTGAGTAAACCCCATTTCCTATGGTGCCACTCTGGTATAGAAGCTGGATTTTCTGACCTTCGGATGTCTTTATCACACGTTCACTGTCAATCGTGGCAGGGCGGGCTTTGGTTATGAAGCTTTTCCCATATCGTTTCTTGCATATGCCTTTCTCGGCTTCGGGAGTGATCGTGGAGACCTCCGAAAAGATTGTGATCTTGTCACCAGGGCCGATATGCATGCTAAGTACCTGAGCTACTGCGGTAGCGTGTGCAAATGTGCACAGGCTCAATGCTATGCAAAGGGCTGCTTTCATTGGCCCGCGGTCCTACTGCCAGGAGGCAGATTGAATGGTGACCCTGCCACGGCAAGTGCTATCCGAGAACACGCCGGAGGCTGTCCCGCTGCCGATCAGGCCGGTTGCGAACATCTTTACATCAACTGTTTCTTTTTTCTCGTCATTGGGGAAGATGATTTCGTACTCATTCTCGATGGACAAGATGCCATTGCCAATTATGCCACCGGTGGAGGTGATAATGATATCATGGCCTTCTGACGTAGTTTTCTGTGCGCCTTGAGAGGATGTATCAGGATGGTCTTCGGTTTTATAACCAGTCCCGTAACGTTTTACGCAGGTGCCATCGTCTGGTGTTCCGTCGGCCAGTGTCAGGTCGGAAAATGTCATCGTCTTGTTGTCATCGGCCAGACTTTGATCCTTGGCAAGAGCCATGCTGCTGAAATATGCGATTGCGCCGAGACTTACTGCTGCACAGAGAAGTTTTTTCATGGGGGTGCCATCACTTGTTACTTTATCACGCTTGAAGCCGCGCAAAGAGTAGTCCTGCTGAGTTAACGTATATGCTCTTGCTGTACGTTAACTTTCTTTGGGATGAAGATTGAGTTTTGCAGGTCCTTCCGGCTTTAGGAAATTTCTAATAAAATTCTTGTAAATAACTGTTGAAAAAGAAGATTTTCTGATTGAGCAGATATGAATTCCGGGGGGGTATGTGACAGGCTGTGCTCCTGAGTACCTTGTCCCTTTTTCGCCTGCCATGACTGGTAAGTTCATGGCAGGCGAGCTGATTGTTTTGAGGTTATCGTGAAAGTCAGAGAAGCGGTTGTGGCCGACGCTGAGGAGATCAGCATTTTTTTACAGGAACTTGCTGCGCTGGGAAAGCGGAATTTACCGAGTGATGAAACGTATGTGCGCTCTCACTACATTGTGCATGCGGACAATATCAGGTGTTCCGTAGTTGAGGACGTGGATGGGACGCTTCTTGGATTGCAGATCCTGAAGAGAGCGTCTGCGGGGAATGACTACGGTGTGATACCGGGCTGGGGCATTATCGGCACCCATGTGCGGCCAGGGGCAGGGCGCCGTGGTGTGGGGCGGGCCTTGTTTACTGCAACACTTGATGCTGCCAGGAAAGCCGGACTTGAGAAGATTGATGCGACAATCGGCTCTTCCAACTTGGAAGGGCTGGGGTATTATGAGGCGATTGGCTTTCGCACTTATAAGACAAACGAGGGCTCTGTCAGCAAATGTTTTGAGCTGACTGCGTGATCTGCGTTTGATCCCGGACTGATCATTCAGCGCCTGCGAGGGAGAACCTTCGGTAACAGATGCCATCTGAAAAGACATGGCTGAATATTCCGCGACCTTGCCGGTGCATGTGCCGTGCGTAAATACGGCGCTATGGTTACCGCTGCCGGTCAGGCCGGTCACAAACTGACTGATCCCAATTTTTCCCCGTCTTTGCCCGAAAATGTCATAACGAGGCGATCGTCCTCAGCAAAAATACCCTGACCTCCTTTTCTGATGCGGGTGGCAGTGTCAGACATCAAGGCTGGGGATGTGATGAGGCATGAACAGGATTAAACGCCCATGGATTGCATGCTCTGCAAGTAATTGATGCATTTCAGATAAAAAAGGAGGCAAAATTCCCCCTTTTTCTGAAGTCTGTTTTTTCAGCTCAAACGGCTTTGCTGCATTTCCCGAAAACCGATATCCGCTTTTCGGGAAGTGTTCTTAACGACGCTGGTCTATTGGCTGATAGTCACGCGCGGAATAGCCGGTGTAAAGCTGGCGTGGACGACCTATGCGCTGGGAAGGATCTTCAATCATTTCTTTCCACTGTGCGATCCAGCCTACAGTGCGAGCCAGTGCAAAGAGCACGGTGAACATGGTGGTTGGGAAACCCAGCGCACGCAGGGTGATGCCGGAATAGAAGTCAACGTTCGGATAGAGCTTCTTCTCAACAAAATATGGATCGGTGAGAGCAACTTTTTCCAGTTCCATTGCCACTTCAAGAAGCGGATCGCCCTGGTGGCCCAGCTCTGCAAGCACTTCATGACAGGTTTTCTGCATGATGCGTGCGCGTGGGTCGTAGTTTTTGTAGACGCGGTGACCGAAGCCCATGAGGCGGAACGGATCGTTCCTGTCTTTTGCACGTGCGACATACTCAGGGATACGGTCAGCAGAACCGATATCGGAAAGCATATTCAAAGCTGCCTCATTCGCACCGCCATGCGATGGCCCCCACAGACAGGCAATACCAGCTGCAATACATGCAAACGGGTTTGCACCTGAAGAGCCTGCAAGGCGTACGGTGGATGTGGAAGCGTTTTGCTCGTGGTCAGCGTGCAGGATGAAGATACGGTCCATAGCACGTGCCAGAACCGGATTGACTTTATATTCCTCACATGGGACTGCAAAGCACATGTGCAGGAAGTTGGATGCGTAGTCCAGGTCGTTTCTTGGGTAAACGAATGGCTGGCCAACGTGATATTTGTAGGCCATTGCAGCTATGGTCGGCATCTTTGCGATCATGCGCAGGGATGCAACCATGCGCAGGTGTGGATCAGCGATGTCTGTGCTGTCATGATAGAAGGAAGAGAGCGCACCAACGGTACCGGTCATGACTGCCATCGGGTGGGCGTCACGACGATAACCCTTGAAGAAAGAGCTCATCTGATCATGGATCATTGTGTGATAGGTTACACGATGAACAAAATCTTCCTTTTCTGCGCGTGTTGGCAGTTCGCCGTAAAGCAGCAGATAGCAGCTCTCCAGAAAATCGCCATGTTCGGCGAGTTGTTCAATCGGGTAACCGCGGTAAAGCAGAGTACCTGCGTCACCGTCGATGAATGTGATCTTGGATTCGCATGAGGCAGTTGATGTGAAACCAGGGTCCAGTGTAAAGTGATCAGTCTGCTTATAAAGCGAACTGATTTCTAAAACATCAGGCCCCATGGAGCCAGAGTGGATGTTAAAGTCCCAGCTGTTGTCTCCAATAGTCAGTTTCGCTGTTTTGTCGCTCATATCAGGCAACCCCCATTTTGTATCTCCTTATGCGACGTGCCTCATTTGTGTGCAAATGAATACATTGCATGATCTGACGTTTCCGCCCGGAGGAGAGTGTTGTCGTGGAACTGCCTATATCATTTGCCGGGATGGAGCAAGCGCCTGAAACCACTGCTTTTAGCTATTAGTGTAACTACCGCTACGAATGTCTGGTATTTGCAGCGGTAGTTTCCTACTGTAATTCAGAGAATTAAGCCGAAAGATCACGAATTCTTGAGCAGGATTCGTCTTTTCCGAGCACTTTGAGCACATCAAAAATGCCAGGGGATGTACCACGACCAGTAAGGGCAGCGCGCAATGGCTGAGCAACTTTGCCCAGTTTCAGCTCTTCCGCTTCTGCCACTGCCTTTACGACAGTTTCAGTGCTTTCCACGGTCCACTCCTCCAGTGCTTCAAGGGCGATAAGAACCTTGCCAAGAACAACGCGTGCCTCGTCAGAGAGGATCTTTTCAGCCTTGGCATCCAGGTCCAGCGGACGCTGAACCCACAGGTAACGTGCAGATTCCTGCAGTTCCACAAGGGTCTTTGCACGCTCTTTCAGGCCTGGCAGGGCTTCAGTCAGCTTCTCCTGGTTTCCATCACCGGCAATCCACGCCATGACGTGTGCTCCGCCTTCCGCCTCCCTCAGATAGGTGAGGAAGTGGCCAAGCAGCTCCTCATCGCTTTGTGAACGCATGTAGTGGGCGTTCAGGTTTTCCAGTTTCTTGAAGTCGAAACGGGACGGGGACTTCCCAACAGAATCGAGGCCAAACCACCCGATCATCTGTTGTGTAGAGAAGATCTCGTCATCGCCATGGGACCAGCCGAGGCGGGCCAGATAGTTGCGCATGGCGGATGGCAGGTAGCCCATTGCCCGGTAAGCTTCAGCACCAACGGCGCCGTGGCGCTTGGAGAGCTTTGCGCCATCCGGGCCGTAGATCAGCGGAATGTGTGCCATGACCGGGATGTCCCAGTTTAAAGCCTTATAAATGAGAGACTGACGCGCTGCATTGGTCAGGTGGTCATCACCGCGCACAATGTGGGTGACGCCCATGTCGTGGTCGTCCACCACCACAGCCAGCATATAGGTTGGGTTGCCGTCAGAGCGCACAAGAATCAGGTCGTCCAGCTCCTTATTGGCGAACCTGACCGTGCCCTGGACCTGATCTTCAACAATGGTGTCACCCTCCAGCGGTGCTTTCAGGCGAATAGCAGGGGCAATGCCTGCAGGGGCTTCAGATGGATCACGATCACGCCAGGTGCCGTCATAGCGCGGCGGGCGGCCTTCTGCACGGGCCTTCTCGCGCATCCCGTTCACTTCTTCCGGTGTGCAGTAGCAATAGTAAGCCGTGCCATTCTTCACCATCAGCTCTGCGACTTCACGGTGGCGGTCAACCCGGCCATACTGAGAGACCGGCTCGCCGTCCCAGTCCATTCCCAGCCAGGACAGGCTGTCCAGCAGCGCATCCACGGCTTCCCCGGTAGAGCGGGAGCGATCGGTGTCTTCAATGCGCAGCAGCATTTTTCCGCCGCTGCCTTTTGCCAGAAGCCAGTTGAACAGGGCTGTACGGGCGCCGCCAATATGCAGGTAGCCGGTAGGAGAAGGCGCAAAGCGCGTTACAACAGGTTTAGTCATAGGTGTTCCGGAAAAGTTTCAGGTTACTTCGAATAGTTTGGGGTAATTACGGCGGGGCGCCGTATCTGTGCGGGCTGTGTACCATAGCATTGAAAAGTTCCCAAGTGGCAGAAAGGGACTTAAGGGTGCGCGAGGGACAATCATCCTCAGACAAGGCACAATCTGGTGGCTGTGCTCCCGGAATAGGCGTGCTTTGTCGTGAGGAGGATAAGTTTTCTTCCGCGCCGTTTGAGGCAGATGCGGCTTTGAGTAAGAGCGTGACACAGCAACGCATGAATACGCAAACCAACGCAAACAACGCACATAGCAACGCAAATACAAATATTCCTGAAGAAAAACAGCGCATTAAGTTTCGTGATGTGGAGCAGGCCTCTCGTAAACTGCTGGGTTATCCGGCGAGGCCTGACTGGCCAGCTGTGATGAGTTATGCCCGCTCAGCCCTCGTGCAGGATTGGAACCATGGCCAGGGCATTGTCTGGTACGCGCTATGTCATCTGGCGGGAGTACTGGTTTACTTTTCACTCCCTGCCGAGCCTTACAGTATTTTAAGCGGAATACCGTTTATCCTTTTGGCAATATTAAGTTTTTATCGCTGGAAAGATGGTCATCTGGCGGTTGGTCTGATCGCGCTTTTGTTCTTCACAGCCGGGTTCTTTCTTGCCGATTTACGCGTGGAATATGCGCGCGGTGACCCGCTGGAGCGCCCTGTTACACGCAAAGTGGAGGGTGTTGTTGCCGGGGTCAGGCATTCCGGAAAAGATGCTTACTCCGTCATCTTTGCAGATGTAAAAGTACTTTCCCGAATGGGTATAACTCCTCTTTCCTATCGTATCCGGCTTAGCCTCAAAGGGATGAAAGAGGCCCCTGTGACGGGGGACAGGATGCAGTTGAAAGCGCGGCTGCTGCCGCCTGGAGGTTCTGTACGTCCAGGTGGTTATGACTTTGCCCGAACAGCGTTTTTCAGCGGGATTGGCGCGGTGGGGTATGCGCTCTCCAGGCCGGTTGTGGTGGCGCCTGTTGAGGGGACAGGTTTTTTGCAAGGGGTGGAGCGCGTGCGCAGCGCGATAGCACAACGCATTAGGCGGGTGTTGGATAGCAGCGCGGAAAGCGCTTTTGCTGTTGCGCTTCTGGTGGGCAAACGGGACTATCTTGCCGCCGCGGACAAGGATGCATTACGCAATGCCGGGCTTGCTCATGTCCTCGCGATTTCCGGCATGCATATGGGGCTTGTGACCTCTCTGTTTTTTTTCGGTGTCCGCCTGATTTTATCCTTCAGCCAGTCGGTTGCGCTCAAAGGACACATTCACGTTTACGCCAGTGTGGCAGCGTTGATTGCGGCAACTGTTTATCTCGGTCTGTCAGGTGCTTCTGTTGCAACACAGCGGGCTTATTTGATGGCTGCGGTGATTTTATGCGCGGGGCTGCTTGGACGACGGGCCTTTAGTCTGCGCGGTCTGGCTCTGGCCTGCCTTGTACTTTTGAGCCTGCGGCCGGAGGAAGTTCTGGCTCCCGGATTTCAGATGTCCTTCATTGCTGTTCTCGCCCTGCTCTCAGCCTATACCTTTGGGAAGCATTGGCTGCTGAGTAGCGGGAATGCCCGTCGAAAGCGGAATACCTCATGGTTTCGAAGAGTTAGTCGTATAATCCTGACGTGGTTGCTGGCGTGTGCGTTGACCTCAATGATTGCAGGTGCTGCGACGGGACCTGTTGCGGCGATGCATTTTGAGCAGGTGGCGCCCTATGGGGTGCTCGGGAATATCCTTGTCATGCCTCTGGTAACCTTTGTGGTTATGCCCTTTGGGTTGCTGAGCCTGCTGGCGATCCCGTTTGGTGCAGATGCGTTTTTCTTGCAGGTGATGGAAGCTGGATTGGCACTGATGCTGGAAGCTGCCTACTGGGTTAGCTCCCTCAGTCAAGGGATGACCAGTCTTGGGGTTGCCAGTGCACCAGGTTATCTGCTTGTGATTTTTGCGATTGTGGTGCTGTGTGTGCTGCCGTCGCGCCTGAAATGGCTTTCACTCCCGGCATTTGCGATGAGTGTCCTGATGTTTGCCGGTGGCAGAGCACCTGATCTGATGATTGCAGATGCGGGTAAGCACATTGCGTATTATGGGGCGGATGGTGCATTTCGGCTGACGTCCTCGCGCATGTCGTTTGCTGCTGACAGTCTGCTGCGTGCAGGCGGATTTTCTGCCGGAACGTTCAAACAGCACAAGGTGAGGGCGGCTGATCGCTCCTGTGATGATCATGGTTGTGTAATTGAGATATTCCGGCAGAGGCCTTCAAAGGGAGTGAGGATTAGTTCAGAGCCGGTCCTTCTTGCACACTCAAGAGCGGCTGATGTTCTGGCGGCAGATTGCCATCTTGCCGCCATCGTCATCACCCGGTTTCAGGCACCTCCGTCCTGCCGCGCAGAACTGGTTGTTGACCAGAGGATTTTCGGCGAACGTGGTTCCGCTTACATCTGGCTTTCTGCAGGTGCAGAGGGCGGGGAAAGAATCGAGAAAATTCGCTGGGCATACCATGCTCAGCGCAGACCCTGGAATCCGAAATTGCCTCAGACAACCAATGAATTAATAGCGGCGGAAGAGCGCAGTCATCTTGCCTTGAACGCGAACGCGCCCCGGGCCGAAAATGCGAGTTTCGTAGGCGGGGTTGGCCGCTTCCAGCGCGACTGAGGCTCCTTTTTTTCGCAGGCGCTTTAAAGTTGCCTCCTCCTCATCGATCAATGCCACAACGATCTCGCCGTTATCAGCAGCGTCACCACGCTTGATCAGCACGGTATCCCCGTCGAAGATACCCGCATCAATCATGGAGTCGCCTTTTACCTCCAGCGCATAATGCTCACCGCGCCCTATCAGATCGGCAGGCAGGGCGATGGAATGGCTTTGAGTTTGTATTGCCTCGATCGGTACACCTGCAGCAATGCGGCCCATGACCGGGATTTCCAGCGTCGGCACTTCATCTGCTGATGTGGTGCGCGATGGAGGAGGCGTTGCGACTTTCTTGCACAGGGAGCCTGCAATCACCTCAGGCGCAAAGCCTTTTTCCTTCGCAGCTGACTTCAGGCCCTGCGAAACAGAGTCAGGCAGCCTGAGGATTTCCAGCGCGCGGGCTCTGTTTGGTAACCTGCGAATGAAGCCGCGCTCTTCCAAAGCTGTGATCAGCCGGTGAATGCCGGACTTGGAACGAAGATCCAGCGCGTCTTTCATCTCATCGAAGGAGGGTGGAACACCGGCTTCCTTCAAGCGTTGATGGATGAACATCAAAAGCTCGTGTTGCTTCTGTGTAAGCATCTTTTATCCCCGTTCGTTCCTAAAGCGCTGGTTGATGTGAGCGGTCATTTCTGACCAATCGTGGTTTTGTCCTTCTAGGAAACTGAAAAATTTCAACTCCTGCGACAGGAAGGACAAAACACGAACGCACTCTACCTGTTCTCATTGTGTTCTGCAATGGGTTTGTTGAGGTTAAGCCCTGCCAGAACTGAGGGATTTGGTTTCTGGTGGGTAAGTGGACAGGGGTGGCCCACTCCATCAGCGGCGGTTTAGCGTAGCTTGATCAGGTCCACTTTATCACCTGGTTTTGCAGCTGGAGCGTGTGGTGGACGAATGATCAGGGCATCAGCTTTTGTCAGTAATGCAAGCATGGAAGAATCCTGCTTGCTGAATGGTTCGGTGATGAGGTTACTGGCTTCATCAGTGCGCAGACTGGCACGCAGGTAGTCCTGACGCATGTCATTTGCAGGCAGATCCGCAGCCAATGTTGCCCTGGTAACGCCTTGATTTGTCGCAGAAAGCGTTCGGCCTGACATTTTGTCCAGAAGCGGGCCCAGGAAGAGGAGTGCGCATACAAGGCTTGAGACTGGATTGCCCGGAAGACCGAGGACTTTCATCGGGCCAAGGGCGCCTGCCATGAGAGGTTTGCCCGGGCGCATGGCGATGCGCCAGAAGCCAAGCTCCATGCCTTCGGCGCCCAGTACGTCCTGAATGAGATCGTGGTCGCCAACCGAGGCACCTCCGAGTGTCACCAGCACATCGGCTCCAGCTTCAATGGCCAGCTTCACGCGTGCTGTGATTTCCTCAGGCTGGTCTGGTGCGATGCCCAGCATCACAGGCATTCCGCCGCAGTTTCTGACGAACTCTGCGATGCCGACCTGGTTGGATGCTATTATTTGATTCGGGCCTGGTGTCTGACCCGGCTGAACGAGTTCGTCGCCATTTGCGAGGATCGCAACTACTGGCTTTTTGCGTACCGGCAGGGATGCGTGGTTCATTGCGCCTGCGAGGGAGAGCTCGCGAAAGCCAAGTGGGGTGCCTGCCTTAAGGAGAACCTGACCTTTTTCGAAATCGAGGCCTGCCGGACGGATGTACTTACCAACAGAAACAGCTTCCTCGCAAAACAGGTTATCCCCGTCGCGGCGGGCGTATTCCTGCATCAAAACAGCGTCGGCACCTGCTGGAACAGGGGCTCCGGTGAAAATGCGTAAAGCTTCACCGGATTGCAAAGTGCCATCGAAGTTATGCCCGGCAGCGACTTCACCGATGACCTTCAGAGCTGCCTCTGGACTGACCGAATCAGCAGCTTTGACAGCATACCCGTCCATTGCAGAGGCGGAGAATGGAGGCTGCGTTCGTGTTGCAGCAACATCTTCTGCCAGAATGCGTTCTCCGGCTTCAAGCAATGGAAGCTGCTCGGTACTCGTCGGCTTCACATCTTTCAGGAGGCGGTCAAGGGCTTCTTCAATGCTGATCAGGCTCATTGAGTGTTATCCTCCTTGGCCAGATAGTGTCCGGACTTGCCACCCTTCTTCTCCAGCAGGCGGATCTCACCGATTTTCATAGAACGATCAGCTGCTTTCGCCATATCGTAGATTGTGAGGCAGGCTACGGAGGCAGCTGTGAGTGCTTCCATCTCGATGCCGGTCTGGCCGGATATTTTTGCGAAGACTTCAATCTCAATTCCCGGCAGTCCCGGGTTTGGGGTGAAGTCGACCTGAACCCTGGAAAGCGCCAGAGGGTGACACAGCGGGATCAGTTCATGAGTTCTCTTGGCTGCCATGATGCCGGCTATGCGTGCAGTCGCCAGCACGTCGCCTTTCTTTGCATTGCCTGAAAGGATCATGTCAAGCGTTTCAGGCTGCATTTTTACCTGACCACCTGCACGAGCAATGCGTGTGGTAACCTCTTTCTCCGAAATGTCGACCATATGAGCTGCACCACTATCATCAAGGTGAGTGAGTTTTGGAGAGAGTTCTGACATTTTTTGCCTCTTGACACTGTTAATTCAGGTGCTGCTTTGCCAGTAGTTGTTTCTTAGCGTTTAAGCAAAGCTTTGGTCGCGGTTTCCACATCATCCTTCCTCATCAGACTTTCGCCTATGAGGAAGCTGGAGATACCGGACTTTTCCATTCGGGAGAGGTCTTTTTGAGTAAACAGGCCGCTCTCGCCAACGATGACCCGGTCCTGAGGGATCAATGGCGCAAGGCGTTCGCTGGTTTCCAGAGAGGTTTCAAAGGTTTTCAGATTACGGTTGTTGATGCCAACCAGCGGAGAAGTAAGCTTTAGCGCGCGTTCAAGCTCAGCTTCGTCATGCACCTCGATAAGTGCATCCATGTCCAGCTCAAATGCTGTGTCTTCCAATTCTTTGGCCAATTGGTCGTCAACAGCTGCCATGATAATCAGGATGCAGTCTGCACCCCATGCCCGTGCCTCATGGACCTGATAGATGTCATAGAGGAAGTCTTTGCGCAGAACGGGCAGGGAAACTTCGGCGCGGGCTGCTGCGAGGTATTCTGGTTTGCCCTGAAAAGATGGTGTGTCCGTCAACACGGACAGGCATGCTGCGCCACCGCTCTCATAAGCTTTGGCGAGCGCTGGCGGGTTAAAGTCTGCGCGGATCAGTCCTTTGGATGGACTGGCCTTCTTAACCTCTGCAATCAGGGCATATTCGCCGTTTGCATGTCTGGCTTTCAAAGCAGCTGCAAAGCTGCGTGTCGGTGTTGCTGCTTTAATCGCCTCATTCAGATCAGCCATTGAAGTCTGCGCTTTTGCAGCGGCAATTTCGTCACGTTTGTAAGCTTCGATTTTCTTAAGAATATCTGACATGGGACCCGTGATCTCAAAATTTCATATTGGCAGCTGTTGCAGCCTCTGAGGCTTCAACAAGTTTGTCCAGTCGGGAAAGGGCTGCGCCCTGGTCAATTGCCTGAGCTGCCATCTGGGCACCTTCAGTGAGGGTGGAGACTTTATCTGCGACGATCAGTGAGGCGGCTGAGTTGAACAGGACGATATCTCTGTAAGCGTTTTTTGCCCCGTGCAGCACTTCGCGCAGTGCCTGAGCGTTTTCTTTCGGATCACCACCTTTCAATTCTTCTGCCTTTGCGATCGGCAGGCCCGCATCTTCAGGAGATACTGTGAAGGTGTTGATGTTTCCGTTTTTCAGTTCGGCAACAAAGGTGGTTCCGGTGGTGGTGATCTCGTCCATTCCATCGGAACCGTTGACGATCCAGGCCTTTTCGGTGCCCAGCTCTTTCAAGGTGTTCGCGAGAGGTTCAACCCACTGCTGTGCGAATACGCCGGTCATCTGGCGTTTTGCACCTGCGGGATTGGTGAGGGGGCCAAGCAGGTTAAAAATAGTTCTGGAGCCCAGCTCAATACGGGCAGGGCCCACGTGGCGCATGGCCTTGTGGTGGTTTGGCGCGAACATGAAGCCAATACCAGCCTCATAGATGCAATGACTGATACCGTTTGCATCCAGGTCCAGATTGATACCAAGTTCGGCAAGAGCTTCGGCCGAGCCGGATTTGGAGGAGAGGGACCGATTGCCATGTTTTGCAACTGTCACGCCACAGCCTGCCACAACAATAGCTGTACAGGTTGAGATGTTATAGGAGCCGGACGCGTCGCCACCTGTGCCAACAATGTCGATAGCGTGATCCGGTGCTTTCACAGGGATCATTTTGGCGCGCATGGTTTCTGCGGCTGCAGAGATTTCGTCGATGGTTTCGCCGCGCAAGCGCAGAGCCATGAGGAAGCCGCCGATCTGAGCGGGAGTTGCTGCACCGGACATGATGATCTCGAAGGCCTCACGGGCCTGAGACCGATCCAACGTGTTTTCGTCAGCAACAATTCCAATGAGATTTTTCAAATTGCTCACGGCGCCCCCCCCCCCTCAGTTATTTTCTAGAGGCTATCCTGGTCAACCGCTTTCCTGCGAATAGCTCTAAGGTTTTGTTTTATGCGTATCTTTTCAAAAACCCGGAATTAATTTTCGGGGATGCGCGGTAGCATACACAAAGGCTAACTATTAGATAGCTTTAGGGTAGCTGTCTAGGAGATAAACAGGCCCGCCACACTGAAAAGTGTGGCGGGCCTGTTTTCGCGAGGATTTGTCTATTGGCGATCCAGTCCGGTCAGTTGGTTGAAGACTGTCTGATTTACGCGGACACCTTCTGTTTGCTCCAGCTGTGAGATGAACTGGTTAAGCAAAGAGCTTTCCAGTGCGCCTTTCAGCTGCGTGTCAATGCGCTGCACGTTTTCAGATTCTGTCATGAAGGCCGGGGTTGTCGTGTCAGTGAGGACAAGAAGAATTCGGTCTTCGTTGTTGCCAGGAACCTGAGATGCGGTGCCTTCAGGTCCGGAAAACGCTGCAGTCACAGCAGAGCCGGAAAGCTCTGCAATGCCGCCGTTGCGGGTGAACGGTGCAGATGTGGATGTTGCCAGGCCCTCAGCAGCTGCAACCTCGGAAAGAGGCTTTCCTGCTTTAACTTTTGCGATAAGGGCTTTGGCTTTTTCTTCCAGCAGTTCTGCGGTGCGGTTGGCCGTCCAGTCAGAAGTTACAGCTTCTTTTACCTCAGCAAGCTCTCTTTCGTGGGAAGGCGTGACTTTATTCACTTCGTACCACAGGTGTCCTGTACGGCCGATCTCCAGTGGATCATTTTCAACGCCAACGTCGGTAGAAAAGACTGCTGTCGTTAGTGCGCTGGCTTGCGGAAGCTCAACGGTTTCACCCGCTTCGTTTTTGCCGGATGCGTCAAATGAAGGTGTGTTAATCACAGTCAGATCAAAACGCTCAGCAATTTCTTCGAAGGTGCTGCCGCCTGCGCGTGCATCTTCGATTTCGTTGAAGAGGTCCTCTGCTTCGTCTGCTGCATTTGTCTGAGCAACGGAACCGCGTAGTTCGTCTTTTACGTCTTCCAGTGGCCGTACGGAAGCTGGCTTGATTTCTTTGGCAAAGAGAACCGCGTTGGTGAACTGGCCTTTGACCACGTTGCTTGCCTGACCTTCTTTGAGGTCAAAGGCTGCATCTGCAATTATCTGGTCAAGGAAGCCGGACTTGTTCATGAGGCCGAGATCGACATCTTTTTCTGTCAGGTCACGTTCATTCATCAGGTCATTAAAGGTTTTGCCGGATTCCATCTCTACAACAGCAGCCTCTGCTTCCTGGCTGGTTGGAAAGGAGATCTGTAAGATACGGCGCTGCTCCTGAGTCTGATAGCGGTTCTTAGTCCGCTCATATTCCTGAGCAAGCTCCGCTTCTGTCACATTTTCCGGTTTCGCGATCTTATCTGCAGTCAGTTCTATCAATGTGGCGCTACGGTACTCAGGCGCTTTGTAGTTGTCTTTATTTTTTTCAAAGAACACCGCGAGTTCATCATCTGTTGGTTCCGG
Source organism: uncultured Pseudovibrio sp. (assembly GCA_947502585.1). Taxonomy (GTDB): domain Bacteria; phylum Pseudomonadota; class Alphaproteobacteria; order Rhizobiales; family Stappiaceae; genus Pseudovibrio. Next base: position 7,128 of record CANNAV010000012.1, on the reverse strand, counting down.
AATGTTTGTCAGAGAGCTTTGCGGCAGCACAAGGTACTCAACCGTGCGCTCCTCCATCGCGTATTTGTCGAAGGCTTGAAGCATTGCCTTTGGGACAACCATGCCGCCGATGATAGCATCTGCAAGCTGTTGACGCTCTGCAACGAGCTGCTGCTGCATAACGAACTCGTCTTCGTTTATGCCAAGATTGTAAAGGACCTGGCTCAGGCGATTACGATCATAGCCATTTACACCCTGAAATGCAGGTGTTTCCTGAATGGTTTTGACAATAGCTTCATCAGATACACCGATGCGCAGCTGGGATGCTTCATAATCAAGCGCAGCATCGGCAATAAGACGGCCCAGAACCTGAGCTGGTACCCCAAATGCAGAGGCTTGTTCCTGAGTAAGAGGCTGTCCGACGCGGCGTGACAGCTGGTCGAGCTCGCGTGAATAAGCTTGTTGGAACTCCTGAGCCGAAATTTCTTTGTCGCCAACTGAGGCAACAGACGTGGAGCCAATTCCAGTAAAGACGTCAGCGATCCCCCAGACTGCAAAGCTGAGGACCAGAAGGCCGATCAGGAGTTTTGCAAACCAGGAACCTACGCTATTACGCAGCGCGTCGAGCATAATTTTATCCGTTCTCTTGTTGAAGGCGAGGGACACTCTCCCCGCGCACATGCAAGGCCGCCGGATAATAGTGTTCCTTTTGCCGCGGGGCAAGTTTACACGCCATAAAGGCTGTGAGATTCGGCAGGAGATACGAAGTTCCTCGTACTGGCGGTATTCGGCTATGGGACTTAAGTGTTTTTTCTGTTAGTGAGCACACATTAACATTTGGGAATTTGGAATTCATATTTGGGGAACGGATCAAATGACTAATCGGCCACTTGTTGCTGGTAACTGGAAAATGAATGGTACCAGTGCATCTGCTGCAGAATTGGAAGCTATGGGCACGGGATACGATTCAGCACTTGCCGATAATGTAGAGCTTCTGATTTGCCCACCTGCCCTGCTGATTGCACAGCTGGGCTCACAGGACAAAATTGCGATTGGTGCACAAAACTGCCACGCTAAAGAAAGCGGGGCACACACAGGCGATATTTCTGCGGAAATGATCCGCGATGCCGGTGGCAAGTATGTGATTGTTGGTCACTCCGAGCGCCGTGAAGATCATGGTGAAACTGATGCAGACGTTTGTGAGAAGGCTGAAGCTGCCTACCGCGCTGGCCTGATTGCTATTGTTTGTGTAGGTGAGGTTGAGAGTGAACGACGCGCAGGTACTACACTTGAAGTTGTTACAAAACAGGTTTCGGCTTCTGTGCCTGCAGGTGCAACAGCCGAAAATACCGTGATTGCTTATGAGCCTGTCTGGGCGATTGGAACTGGCTTGACACCAACTCCGGCAGATGTTGCTGAGGTGCACGCTTCTATTCGAGCGACTCTCATTAAGCGGTTTGGTGGTGACGTTGGCAGTAAAATGCGTATCCTTTATGGTGGCTCTGTTAAGCCTGCCAACGCAAAAGAACTGCTTGCAGTTAAAAATGTAAATGGTGCTCTTGTTGGCGGTGCAAGCCTGAAAGCCGCAGATTTCCTAGGAATTGCCGAGGCTTATCGCGGCTGATAAAAGCCTGTTTCTTATAATATTCTTAGCAGTCCACCAATTTGCTGCGCCTTTAGGGTGGAAAGGTGCGGCAAATTCGGTTAGAAGGCCGACTAACGAACTCATTAAACCCACGGATACCTATGGAAACCGTTCTGATTGTTATCCACCTGATGGTCGTCGTGGCGCTGGTAGCACTGGTTTTGCTGCAGCGCTCTGAAGGCGGCGCGTTGGGTATTGGCGGTGGCGGCGGCGGTGGTGTGATGAGCAGCCGCGGCACAGCTAATGTGCTGACTCGCGGTACTGCGATTCTTGCTGTCTGCTTCTTCGCAACGTCACTCGCTCTTTCTCTGTTGGCACGCTATGATGAGAGACCAGGCTCTTTGCTTGATCAGATTCCATCCGGTTCCGCGATTCAAGGTACAGAACAGGGCGGGGGAAATGGTCTGCTTGACCAGCTTCAGCAGCAAAGTGAGCCAGCTGGCCCGCAGGTTCCGCCTGCTCAGTAATCTGCTTTAGAGCAGAAACAGTTGAAGTATACGTCTGACGGCACCGCGCATTTGTGCAGTGTCCGTCATTCTTGCGTTCAGACATAACTCAATTATCCAGGGTAATGGATTATCAGGCACCCACCTCGGCGTTCTTCCCTTCTGATAAAATCTGCCCTTTTAAACGTGGTAACGATCCATGGCACGGTACATATTCATCACAGGTGGTGTTGTTTCTTCTCTTGGGAAGGGACTTGCCTCCGCAGCACTTGGTGCGGCTTTACAGGCGCGAGGATACAAGGTCCGGCTTCGTAAGCTCGATCCTTATTTGAACGTTGATCCGGGTACCATGAGCCCTTACCAGCATGGTGAGTGTTATGTGACCGATGATGGAGCGGAGACCGATCTGGACCTGGGCCACTACGAGCGTTTTACCGGGCGGGCTGCAAACATGCAGGACAACATTACCACTGGTCGAATCTATCAGGACATTATCACGAAGGAACGCCGCGGTGATTACCTTGGCGGTACCGTACAGGTGATTCCTCATGTGACTGATGCGATTAAAAACTTTGTGCTGGATGGCAACGAAGGGTATGACTTCGTGCTTTGTGAGATTGGTGGCACTGTTGGTGACATTGAAGGTTTGCCGTTCTTTGAAGCTATCCGTCAGCTGGGCAACGATTTTCCACGTGGACAGGCTGTTTACATTCACCTGACACTGCTGCCTTACATTGTCAGTGCTGGTGAAATGAAAACCAAGCCGACACAACACTCAGTTAAAGAGTTGCGTTCTATCGGTATTCAGCCGGACATTCTCATGGTGCGCTGCGACCGTCAGATTCCAGAGAATGAGCGCCGCAAGCTTTCTCAGTTCTGTAACGTGCGTGAAGAAGCTGTCATTCCGGCATATGATGCCAGGAGCATCTATGAAGTGCCGCTGGCCTACCACAGGGAAGGTCTGGATGAGCAGGTTCTGGATGCATTTGGCATTACCGGCGCTCCGGCCCCAGATCTTTCCCGCTGGGAAAGCATTGTAAATTCTCTGTTCAATCCAGAGGGTGAAGTGACCATTGCGGTTGTAGGCAAGTACACTGTTCTCAAAGACGCTTATAAGTCTTTGATTGAAGCGCTTGTGCATGGCGGTATTGCAAATGGTGTGAAGGTCAATCTTGAGTGGATTGAATCTGAAATTTTTGAGAAAGAGGAACCAGGCGAGTTCCTCGCCAATGTAAACGGCATTCTCGTTCCTGGTGGTTTTGGTGAACGCGGTTCTGAGGGAAAGATCGCTGCCGCACACTATGCACGTGTGAACAAGATTCCTTACTTCGGTATCTGCTTTGGTATGCAGATGGCAGTTGTGGAAGCCGCGCGTAACCTTGCAGGTATTGCTGGTGCAAGTTCCACCGAGTTTGGCCCAGCCAAAGAGCCCGTAGTTGGCCTGATGACTGAATGGACACGCGGTAACGAGAAAGAACAGCGCCAGGCGGAAGGTGATCTGGGTGGTACCATGCGTCTCGGGGCGTATGATGCGGTTCTCAAAGCTGACAGTAAGATTGCTGCGATCTATGATTCTACAAAGATCTCCGAGCGTCACCGTCACCGTTATGAAGTAAACATCGGGTACCGTGAGAAGCTTGAAGAAGCTGGTCTGATTTTTGCCGGCACGTCTCCAGATGGTGTTTTGCCCGAAACGGTAGAAATTGATGATCATCCCTGGTTCATTGGTGTTCAGTACCATCCAGAACTGAAATCACGCCCGCTTGAACCACATCCACTGTTCTCCTCTTTTGTAGGTGCTGCGCGCGACAATAGTCGTCTGGTTTAATCGGCTGTTTTTTTGAGGGGGGACACTTTGACCAAGGGAATTGACCACATTGTTCTAGCTGTAAACTTGTTGCAGGAGGCATCGGGGTTCTGGGAACAGCTCGGATTTAAGTTGACGCCAGCTGCGGGTCATCCCTGGGGCACAGAGAACCGCCTCGTTCAGCTGAATGGCAGTTTTCTGGAGGTTTTGGCCATTGGTGAGAATGCTAAACTGACAGAACCAGGTGAAGGTGTTTTCTCCTTTGGTGCATTCAATCGTGATTTTCTGCTGAAAGGTGAGGGTGCTTCCATGTTTGTCATGGACAGCAAGAGCGCGGAGGAAGACCATAAAGCATACGTTGCTGCCGGTCTTCCCGAATATTCCCCCTTTTCATTTGAACGCATTGCTGTGTCTCCAGAGGGTGAAGAACGTCAGGTTGCCTTTGACCTGACGTTCACGACAGATCCACTCAGCACAGAGCTTGGCTTTTTTACCTGTCACAACAAGTTCCCGGAGAACTTCTGGAAGGCGGAGTATCAGTCCCATCCGAACACTGTACGCGATCTGAACGAAGTCATCTTCGTCGCAGATGACCCTGCTGATCATCATGAGTTCCTGAAGGTGTTTATTGGTGAACGTACCGCGCGGCTTTCCAGCCTTGGCGTTGAGATAAAAACGTCTCGCGGGACTGTCAAAGCTCTTTCTCCAAGCGCTTTTGAAAGCCTCTATGGAGTTGAGGCGCCAGCCAACCGGGTAGGCCTTAAACTGGTGGCCCTTGTTTTTTCCGCTGAAAACCTGGAGAGCTTTGGAAAATACGCGGAAGCACTTGGTGGCCGAAAATCTGGTGGTTTCTGGGTGGTTGAGCCCGAAAGGATGGCTGGTGTTGCAGTGATCTGCAGTTGATTGGTTTCAATCCCCGAGACTTTCGCTTTCGGGGTTCTTCTTTGCGCGAGCCGGGTGAATTACGCTGTGACAACAAGCTGTGACTGTTTTTTATAAACAAAGAGCTCCAGTTGAGCTGGTGGAAATTAAAACTCCATGACTTGCGCCATATTGTGGTTCGTTCCTGTTCCATCCTGATCAAAACTTTGCACACCTCCTGATAGCTGGAAGTAGTCGCCCACGCTTTGCTGTGTGACCTGTTCTGATCCCATCAGCTCTGTCACATCCAGCCGTTCAGCATCGCTCCAGATGAATCATAATCGGTGATGAGGTCCGCAATCGTGAGATTGGAGAGGTTGATTACAAAAGTGCCACTGTCTGCTCCGCTTTCAGCGTGTCTTTGCCACCCACTCCTGCAATCGGCGCGATCTTTCATGCCGGAAATAAGATTGTTACCACTGAGCCCTTTGATGAGCTCACTGGTTTGAGTTCCCGTCAAAACATAGTTCCCGGATGTGTCGGGCATGGGCAGGGGAATCGATTGAATTTCAATTCCGGATGTTTTCTCCATGTATACTCCCTAGACTGAATTAGCCTGAGTAAGGCCGTGACCAGGCTGGTCAGAGACCTCGATGAGTTGCTCACCTTCTATGACTTCCCGGCAGAGCAACTGAAACACAGCCGTACCACGAACCCGACCGCAAGCGTCTTTGCCACGGGTCGGAACCGGACACGAAAGACCAGGGGATGCCTCAACGATAAAACCACTCTCGCGATGGTCTTCAGGCTTATGATGTCAGCCAGGAAGAAGTGGCGGAAGACCCCCGGTCCAAACCGTTTACCTATGGTCATTCAGGAGGCTAAGTTCAATAACGGGATCAGGCAATCTCAGGCTGCTGCCTGATGAGGGCCATCACCAGCTTTTGGGCCTATCTGGGCAACGGCAGCGTGTTTGCCCTGACTGAGGCTGTAGCTGACGACCATCTGGACGGTAGGGCCAGGTATGATCAGATCAGGTTGTCGGTTGATGGGTTTTGAGGTTTTGTCTCTACGCGAACACCAGATTGAAGCTTACCTTTAAAGATGTTGGTTGGATAGAGGTATGTCTTTGAGGAATACTGGAGTGACTTTGAGGTCCGGAGCTCCACGGTGAAGTGTAACGCCTCTGGTACTGGGGCAATGGCCATGGTGGCCAGTCCAGGTATGAAATCTTGTAATGTCAGACTACAGACATCTGAGCTGTGACAAAAAAACAAAAATCGGGCATTTGAGGGCTGCGGGCCCCTAGCTCAACGATTCTGCCCAGGCTCTCCGGGACAGCCCGTCAACCATCATCAGGGTACTCAACCGGGACTGCTTGCCTCGTGGTGGCTTAATTTCGCATCACGCTGATGAGCGTATATTCAGCGCAGACAGCGCAAGGTGACCCTCAAAGAGGATAAAAACCACAGGCCTTTGTTATTCAGCGTCTGGCTGAGGAACACAATTCTGGTTGGCTCACAGTTGGGCGTGAACAACTGTGAATTCTCTGCACGGAGACCATCTACTGGATCACTCAGAAAGCGCGTCAGTTTTGGCGCCATATGAACCGCAGCCACAAATATAAAATGCCGCTCAAATCCCGGCCCTCCCACGACAAACTCAAAGATTGGAACCCTACTCATGACAGGCCGCAGAATATTGAAACAAGGGGAAAATTTGTGCATTCGAAGGAGATCTGATGATCAGTAAGGGGCAGCCTGGCGATGCGATTGTAAACCAGATCGGCTGAAAATACAGCCAGATCCATGCACAATGTCCTGTCCTGCTTCGACATAGGATGGCGCACTGACATCAACAACCTGTTCCAGCCATCCATGTCACGCTTTGCTCTTACCAATCGGCATAAATCAGAACTCATGAGCCCATTTTCGCATGCCGACTGATGTAATGGTTTGAGGTTGGGCTATGAGCTCGTTCCAGGCATCGCAGCAAGTGGTCATTATGTGTTCAACGCTGTCAAAGGTGAGGTTTGATAGCCAATTGTTGCCCATGAATTGCCAGATATTTTCCATCGGATTAAGTTCTGGCGAGCGTGGGGGCAGTGGGAGGAGCGTTATGTTTTCGGGCACCTCAGGTTTCTCAGTGGTATGCCAGGCAGCCGGATCAATCATCAGCACTGCATGGGCATCTGTGGTCACAAGCTCTGCGACGTCTTCCAAATGAGTTTTCATCGCTGATGGGAGACACTTGAACCTAGAGTAGACGGGAATATGCGGGATTAGTCGAACACAGACGGGTTAAGTGGGGTATTTCTGCCGTTTATAGGGTGTTTTTGGGCGTAAAACCACGTCTAATTCCGGGACCCGGATGGACACTTGTTTTTAGAG
>CANNAV010000011.1 GCA_947502585.1 uncultured Pseudovibrio sp. | reverse complement strand
CCAAAAAAGGCCCTGTCTGCGAGCGCTCGCAGACAGGGCTTTTTCGCCCACAGGGTGGGTCAGTTTTGGATGCAAAAAGTGGGTCAATTTTCAATGCTGATTGACAGGCAACTCATTTTTCAGGGCAAGGAAATACAAAATGATACGTTTCCTGAAAGAGCAGCTGAAGCAGATTTCCACCCGCTGAAAAGCAGATCGGAAAAATCAATCCATGAGTATTCAATGGGGCGGCAAGAACATCATCCGCTGCATTGGAGGACACGCATAGGCATCCATACGCCCAAGAGCAACTTGCGTAAAAACAGCCGTGCTCTGTCAGGCAAGCCTCCTCACAAACCTGCTGGAACCGGGAGAAAAACAGTAGCTTTTCTCCCGGTTTCTACTGGTCGCCAACAAGCTCAAACCAGTCATCCTCTGAAATAACCTGAACACCAAGGCTCTGCGCTTTGGTGAGCTTGGAGCCAGCCTTAGGGCCAGCAATAACCAGATCCGTCTTCTTTGAAACGGAGCCTGACACTTTCGCGCCCAGACTTTCTGCCCGCGCCTTTGCTTCATCCCGGCTCATGCGTTCCAAACTACCTGTAAACACAAGCGTTTTCCCAGCAACCGGACTATCAGAACTATCAGCGACAATCACATCAAGCGGTGTGATCTGGTCAAGCAGCGCGGCAAGAGCTTCCCGGTTGTGCTCCTCCCCAAAGAACTCAACCAGAGCATTGGCAACCGTACCGCCAATACCGTCAATGTCGTTGAGTTCGCGGTAAGCCTCTGAAGTTGCGTCCACTGCTGCAATCATGGCATCAGAAAATGCACTCCAGGAGGAGTAAGCACGCGCCAGAATCCTGGCATTTCCTTCACCAACATGGCGAATACCAAGCCCGAATATCAAACGGTTAAGTTCAATTTTCCGTTTACTATCAATCGCGTCAAACAACTTACGAGCAGAAACAGCCCCAAACCCTTCACGAGACCGCAGTTTATTGAGAGAACTTTTATCCCGTTCCGCCAGTGTAAAGATGTCCGCTGGTGTGCGAATCCCACCTTTGTCCATGTCATATTCGTAGAACGCTTCCACCTGCTTCTCGCCCAGTCCTTCAATATCAAAGGCATTGCGAGAAACGAAATGCTTAAGCTTCTCAATTGCTTGCGCAGGACAAATCAAGCCACCGGTACAGCGACGGATCGCATCAACCTTGCCGGAATTCGGATTGACTTCGCGAATGGCATGAGAACCACAAACCGGGCAGTTCTCCGGAAACGCATAGGACGCCGCATCTTCTGCCCGTTTGCCCAGGTCAACATCCACAATTTGCGGGATAACATCACCGGCTCGCTGTATAATCACGGTGTCACCAACGCGGATATCCTTGCCATCCCGAATGGGTTCGCCATCCTGACCAATGCCTTTGATGTAGTCCTCATTGTGAAGGGACGCATTAGAGACCACCACACCACCAACCGTGACAGGGTCCAGCCTGGCAACCGGAGCTAAAGCACCCGTTCGGCCCACCTGAATCTCGATCGCATTGAGAGTTGTATACGCACGCTCTGCCGGGAATTTATGGGCAATTGCCCACCGTGGAGAACGTGAGACAAAGCCCAGGCGTCCCTGCAGGTCCAGCCGGTCAACCTTGTAAACTACGCCGTCAATATCATAACCAAGACCGGAGCGGTCCTCCTCTATCCCATGATAGACGCTTAAAAGCTCCTCAGCGTTTGCGCAGCTTTTCATCAGCGGGTTGACCTGAAAACCCCATTTTCTGAAGAGTTCCACCATTCCCATTTGCGTATCAGCAGGAACCTCACTCATGTCCCCCCAGGCATAAGCGAAGAACCTGAGCGGACGTGTCCTGGTGATCTCAGAATTCAGCTGCCGCAAAGATCCAGCAGCCGCATTGCGCGGGTTGGCGAAGACTTTACCACCATTGGCTTCCATACGCGCGTTGAGCGCTGCAAAGTCCGCATGACTCATGTAAACCTCGCCACGCACCTCCACCACACCCGGCACACATGCAGGCAATTCCTGCGGAATGTCCTGAATGGTCAAAGCGTTCGCCGTTACGTTCTCACCAGTGCTTCCATCACCGCGTGTCGCCGCATAAACCAGTTTACCGCTCTCATAGCGCAAAGAAAGAGACAGGCCATCAATCTTCGGCTCAGCCGTCACCGCAAGGGCACCCATCAGCGGGTCATACTTTAAGAAGCGCCGCACCTTGCCAATAAAGTCCTGCACATCCTCATCAGAAAACGCATTGTCCAGGGAAAGCATCGGCACCGCATGAGTAACCTTGCCAAAACCTTCGGCAACGGCACCACCAACGCGGTTGCCCGGACTGTCTGTCCGCACCAGTTCAGGATGCGCCGTTTCCAGAGCCTCATTCCGGCGGCGCAACGCATCATAGGTCGCATCATCAACAATTGGCGCATCTTTGGTGTGGTAGGCTGCGTCGTACTCAGCTATCAGCCCCGCCAGCCGCTCCAGCTCCAGCGCAGCTTCATCCGCGTTCAGGGCTCCGATTTCTTTTTGAGAGGTATCAGCAAGGCTCACGGGTTTACTCACCTGTTTAATCATCGACCGGGGATTAGTCTTATCGCCACCGGGAATAACACACCACCCGGAACAGTTGAGATTTAGACAGGAATTATCCAGATCCTGGGAAAATCGGCCACTGCTTGTGCTGTTTGCGTTACATTGCGCGATTTTGCGTTAATCTGCGTTTTTTACGTGAAACCTGCGTTCATATTTAAGCAGCTGCACAGACTCAGGTCGTCCCCAGCCCTTCATCCCTTTCACGCTCATCAGAATCGGAGTTGTTCCCCTCCCCTGGATTGTCCCCTACACTGATTTGCATCTGATCAACACCAGTCAGCCGCATAAGCACGACAACCAGCGCCAGTGCCGTAAAGACCGGCCCCACCGGGAACCCATGAGCCGCCAGCGCAATGTTGACGATTGGTAAAAGATAAACCGCAAACAGAAGGAGCGGCGCCACATAAGGGGAATCCGCATCATCATCAAACAAACCGGTCCGCGTTGCATAAAGATAGAGCGCAGGAGATAGCACCGCATAATCCCAGAGGAAAAGCAATGGCGTTGCCAGCAGAACACAAAGCGTCACAGCAAGATTACGGGCAATCGGTTCACGCTCACGCGTAAACAGCCAGATGCACACCACAAATGCCAGAATCGTAAAGGGCAACTGCACCAGATAACCGGTAGTCGCGGAAAACCCGAGTGCCCGCATGGCACCAAAAGCAGACGGAATCAGATAAAGGAAGCTGCCCTCGCCCTGGTCCATAACAGTTGCCAGCAAGGACGGAACGCTCTCCAGATAGATCCACCAGAGACCGGACCCGAAGAACACCGCGGAGGCATCAACAAGGAACGCGACCGTTGCAACGCATGCACATAGCGCGATGATACTGCGGTGGGCAATCAAAATGACCGGGATCAGCAAAAACAGTTCAGGCTTGATGGAAACACACCCAAGCAACACGCCCGCCCACGCCGGATGCCGGTCCAGCAGGCGCAACCCACCATAAAGGAAGCCACCAGCCAGCATCCCAAACTGACCGTAAAACAGGTTCACCAGCGTTGCCGGGGCGAAGATGAAGAAGGTGAAAGCACGGACAGGCGCTTTACGGCTGAAAGCAACACCAAACGAGAGCAACGCTCCCATTCCCATCCAGAGGCTGTAAGCCTGCAGGTAAGTCAATCCAGACAGCGGAACCAGAAAGACCAGCAAGCTTGGCGGATGCACCCACGCATAAAAGCCAGAGCCACCAGCCACATTGCGCTGTATCTCGCCATAGAACCAGCCAAAGTCATAAAGCTGCGCAGCCTGCCCTGCCACAGCCATGCGAGAGGCCAGCAAAAATTTATAGAAGTCGCCCCCCACTCTGCGCAAATCGAATCCATCAAGGCCCATCACTGATCCAAACAGATACAGCGGGTAGACCACCGCAATCAGCAGCAGCGCGATGACAAAATAGATTTGTAAGCGGGCGAACGAGATAAACATCTACCGGCCTCCATTTATGCGCGTACCCTAAGTTGCCTTCAGTTTTCAGATTGGGTTTTGCGCAAATGCGAACTCTTGGTTGCCGGGGAGTTTAAAAGAAAACAGGTTAATTAATTGAATACGCTACGTAATTTAAGAGCAATTTAGGGAAGTAAAACAGCGTTTACGAGAAAATATGAGCAATGTAATACATTTCAGAATCTCCTTAAAATTTATTATGAAATTTGACTGAACTGTAACATATGCCTAGTTACTGCCCGGAGCAAACATAGGGGGTATGCGCAAATGAAATCTTATTTTGTAGCTGGCATTGTTGCATCCAGCATTCTTTAAGCCGGTTGCGGCACAGTTGTTCGCGGCACAAGTGAAGGCATCAAAATTGACGTAAAACCGGCAAACGCGAAAATTACGTCAACAACAGCCCATACTTGCGTTGGACCGTGTGTGATCAACGTTCCGCGAAAGAAAGAATTCACCCTGACAGCATCCGCACCGGGCTACCAGTCTCAGGTCATCGATGTTGAGACCCGCGTAAGCGGCAAGGGCGCAGCTGGCATGGCTGGTAACGTCTTGCTTGGTGGTGTAATCGGCGTCGGCGTTGACGCGGCAACCGGTGCAACTCTGGACCACTATCCAAACCCGGTTAACTTCATTCTCAAGCGCGGCAAAGGCTCCCGTAAGCTGACCCCTGCTGAGATTAAACTGATGAACAAAGCTAAAACCCCAACTTCATAATTGGGCAATTCTGTGAGGGGCATCGGCACAGACCATGCCCCCTTACACGCAAAAGCTCTCTTAGAGCGTATTCCCGAAAAGTGGCTCCGGTTTTCGGATAAGAATACGCATAAAAATAAGTGCCAGGGGGCTCCCCCTCCTGCAATCAAGAGTTCCGCGCCCCATACACATCAGGCGGACGCACACAGCTTCACAAACAGCTCAACGGGTTACCCTAGCACCCCCCTCTGGCAGACCATAATTGCAATGCCCCGCTGGTCGTCACTCACGCGCCCACCTTCAGGCGCAGAAGATGATCGGACTATCCGGGCCAGCGCTCTCCGGCATCAAGGAGGTCCCACAATGACGCATGTAGTCGCGTCGAGGGATGCGGCTCACTTTTATCTCACTGCAATCACCTCTGCCCGCCGGGCGCAGATGCCCTGCCCCAACCCCCCAGCCGCCCTGTGCCGTGGTACCCCGCACAGATCACCATCCCAGGCATGGTGCCTGGGATGGTGATCAACGCAACAAAAGCCCATCCTTTTAACTCTCAGTCCTCAGAAAGCTGGCAACCAAACGACGGGCGATCTTCTTTGCCCGCTGAGCAGTACCAGGATCTCCCTGGACGCGGGCTCTGGTGATTGCACCATCCTTCAAAACACTGAGCGCATCAGTCAGCTCTGCACTATCTTCTTCAGTCAACTGGAGAAGCGCAACAGCAGCAGAAATCAGCCCGTCAACGGCCTTTTTGTGCTCTACGCATTTTTGATGGATCGCGTTGTCCGGCTGGCCATACTCACCGCTCACATTGATGAAGAAACACCCACGAAAAGCATGCAGCGCTTCTTCCCGATCATTAAACCAATCATCAAGAGCATCAAACAGCTCATCAATTTTGCCAGTGCCAGTTTCGACGCTATCCAGACGTCCACCTAGCCAACCCAGGTAAGCATCATTTCGATAGTCCAGCACAGCCAGCACCAGTTCCTCCTTACTGGCAAAGTGGTTGTAGAGAGTTTTCTTAGCAACACCCGAAACCGCAAGGACCTCATTGATGCCCACAGCATGGACGCCCTTTTCATAAAACAATGCAAATGCACCGAGCACCAAATTCTGACGCTTCACAGACATACCAGATACTCCAGGTTCAAATCTGATTGACAAATGTATACCGAATAGTCTACCTACACAAGAATACCGATTTGTCTCCAAAATAAAAATATTAATGGACGGATACCTCAATGACCCAACTCGTGACTATCTTCAGATCCTCCGGCAGCCCTTTGCCTGCAAAACATCCTCTCAGCCACATTCTCATCGGAGGGCTTGGTGGAGTTGTTGCCATCGCATTGTTGGCGTTGCTGGACGCCAGCGTAGAATCAGTTTTACTGCTTGGATCCTTCGGCGCATCCTGCGTTCTCATTTTCGGATTTCCGGAAGCGCCCTTCTCGCAGCCCAGAAATATAATTGCAGGCCACGGTCTGAGCTCATTTGTTGGGCTCCTGTTGCTGACACTGTTCGGTCCCACATGGTGGTCACTTGCTTTGGCTGCGGGACTGGCAATTGCTTTGATGATGGCAACGCGCACCGTCCATCCACCGGCAGGCTCAAATCCGGTCATCATCTTCCTGGCTCAACCAGGCTGGGATTTCCTGCTATTCCCAACACTAACAGGCGCAGTTGTACTGGTGGTTGTAGCATGGGTATTCCTAAAACTGAGCAAGCGCTCAGCCTACCCTGCCTACTGGTGATAAGCAGGCAGCATTCAAAAGCTGCACATCTGTTGAAAACCCAGAGCTCCTTAAACCAGCTCGTCTTGCCCCATAAGACGCCTGGCTGCGGCGCGGGCTTCCTCGGTGATGGTGGAACCGGCCAGCATACGGGCGATTTCCTCAAAGCGCTCGCTCTCAGTGATCTCGCTTACACGGGTCGCAACGCGGTCTTTTTCCACCTCCTCCTTTCGGATCAGGAAGTGACCATTTGCACGCGCGGCCACTTGCGGTGCGTGCGTCACCGTCAGCACCTGAACGCTGTTCGCAAGGCGGGCAAGACGCACACCAATCGCTTCAGCAACAGCACCGCCCACACCTGTGTCAATCTCATCAAACACCAGTGTCGGAGAAGACCCCTTATCGGCAAGCGACACCTTCAGCGCCAACAGGAAGCGTGAGAGTTCACCACCGGACGCAACTTTGAACATCGGCCCCGGACGGGTGCCTGGGTTGGTCTGCGCCCAGAATTCGACAGTATCTATACCACACGCCCCGCGCTGTTTAGCATCACTCACGACATTGATGATAAACCGCGCCCGTTCCAGCTTCAGAGCTGGCAGCTCAGCATGAACAGCTGCCTCAAGATCTTTGGCAACTTTCTGACGTTTTCCTGAGAGCGCGGCCGCCAGCTTGTCATAGGTTTGCGTGGCAGCCTCCACAGCACTTTCCAGCGCCTGCAATTTGTCTTCACCTGCATCCAGATCGGAAAGGTCATTCTCCATCTGAGCACACAGTTTAGCAAGATCATCAGGTTGTACAGAATACTTACGAGCCGCGGCCCTCAATGCGAATAAACGTTCTTCTGTCTGCTCCAGCTCTTGTGGGTCAAAATCGGTATCACGCAGCGCCTGCTCCAAACCACCGCGTGCTTCCTCTAACCGGTCCAGAGAACCGCCGATGGCTTCAACCACACTGGTCAGATAGTTCGGCGCCAGATCAACCTTACGCTCAAGACGGCGCAACAAACCGGAAAGCTCAGGAATTGGAGAAGCTGGCCCGTCAAGCGCTTCATAGCCCTCACGCAGATCCCCTGCAATCTTCTCAACCTGCATCATATCCTGACGACGCAAAGCAAGCTCGTTCTCTTCCCCCTCCCTTGCGTCAAGTGCGCTCAGCTCGTCAGCACTGGAGCGAAGGTAATCTGCCTCACGGCGGGCTTCTTCAATACGCGCAACATGATCCTTCAGGGCCTTGTCAGCACTGCGAACCTCTTTTGCACTCTGCCCCACCTTTGCAGCCTCCCCCTCCAGTGCGCCAAAGCTGTCCAACAACTGACGGTGGCTCTCAGGATCAATCAAGGCCCGGTCATCATGCTGTCCATGAACTTCAACCAGCGCCTCTCCGATTTGCCGCAGCAGACCAGCACTCACAGGTGAATCGTTCACAAACGCACGGGTACGTCCATCCGACGCCTGAATGCGACGCAAGATGATATCGCTGTCCTGCTCCAGATCATTTTCCTGAAGAAGGGTGCGCACAGGATGCGCCATTGGTACGTCGAAAACCGCGCTCACCTGACCGCGGTCCTGACCATGCCGAACCAGTCCGGCATCGCCTCGCCCACCAAGGGCGAGGCTTAAACTGTCCAGGAGAATAGATTTACCCGCTCCGGTCTCGCCCGTCAGAACACTCATGCCATCGCTGAAATGCAAATCCAGCTTGTCAATGAGAACGATATCCCGAATAGAAAGCGATGCCAGCATGGTAGTCCAGGAAACTCCGATTCCTTGAAAGGCTTAAAGGAGTTTCATATCCCCAAATGCCTTGCTAAGCCAGCTGCCTTTGTTCTCCTGTGGCTCCAGACCGCCTTTTTTCAAAAGAGAAAACGCATCTTTGTACCACTGGCTCTGCGGGAAGTTGTGTCCCAGTACCGCCGCAGCTGTCTGTGCTTCGTTTGTCACACCAAGTGCATAATAACTCTCTGTCAGACGATAGAGCGCTTCTTCAACGTGGCGGGTGGTCTGATAATTGGAAACCACAATCTTGAAACGGTTGATGGAGGCAAGGTAGTTACGGCGCGCCAGATAGTAGCGTCCAACTTCCATTTCCTTACCAGCAAGCTGATCTTCCGTCGCGCGGATACGCTGGCGAGCCTGCTTGGTATATTCAGAATCCGGATAACGCTGAACAACTTCACGCATTGCATCCAGCGCTTTGGAGGTCACAGCCTGATCACGACCCACATCCGGGATCTGCTTAAAGTAGGACTCACCAATAATGAAGAGCGCGTAGGCAGAATCCTTGTTACCAGGATAAAGCGATGTGAAACGCTCAGCAGCGGCAATCGCCTCAGGATACTTACCCATCCTGAAATTCAGGTAAGCAATGTTGATCAGCGATTTACGCGCGAATTCGGAGTAAGGATAGATGCGGTCAAGCTCGGTAAACTTTTCCTCTGCGGTTTTCACATCACCAGAGGCGCGAAGAGCCAAAGCTTCATTGAACATCAGTTCCGCGGGAG
This sequence comes from uncultured Pseudovibrio sp., assembly GCA_947502585.1. Lineage (GTDB taxonomy): Bacteria > Pseudomonadota > Alphaproteobacteria > Rhizobiales > Stappiaceae > Pseudovibrio. The sequence goes on along the minus strand of CANNAV010000011.1, from coordinate 47,404 downwards.
TTTCATCCAGCGCAAGATCATCAACATCATCCTTGGTTGCACAGCCCGCAACAACGAGTGCCAACGCCAAAGAGGTATATCTAATCACTCTTTTAAGGCGATCAGCCCCCAAAACAGTCCCGTCAGCATCTGAACTCAGCAATGTTTCCAACTCCTATCGTGTTGGGATTCGGGTAAAATCCCCCCCAGTTCACGCTTCTATCTCAATGTTTGGATAACGTCACGTAGTACCACGGCATTTGCCTCGAATTTTTGTCGGAACAGAGGCAAAAACCTTTGAATAAGTATTTTGCCTCAGGAAACGTTAGGGCCAAAAGCAGCAGCCTGCAGTCCACCAATCAACTCGGCATGACCTTTTTCGCGTGCATACCGATCTTCCAGAGCAACATCAGCTTCAACAACTTCGAAAGCATCCGGGTTCCTGAAAAGCTCAACAAGGATGCAGTGATTTATGCGGTGACCGCCTTTGTAGGAGCGGTACTCGCCCATAATAGGCAAACCAGCAAGAGCAAGGTCACCAATTGCATCAAGGCTTTTGTGACGCACAAATTCGTCTGCCCAACGTGTCCCTTCAGGATTCAGAACGCGATCCCCGTCAAGAGCGACGGAGTTCTCCAAAGAAGAGCCCATTGCAAAGCCAAGCTTCCAGAGTTTCTCAACATCCTGGACGCTACCAAAGGTGCGGGCACGGGAGATCTGCTTACGGAAGTAATCAGGTGTCAGGTCAAACCTGAGATGCTGGCGGCCAATCTTTGCGTGATCAAAATCGATGGTAATGTCAAAGCGGGTGCCATCATACGGCCTGAGTTCACACCACTGATCACCGGAAACGTAACGAAGTTTTTCTTTGATGCGGATAAAGCGGCGCTTTGCGCTGAGTGTTTTCAGGCCAACACGGTCGATAGCGTCAACGAAAGCTTCAGAGCTGCCATCCATGATTGGCATCTCGGGTCCGTCAATGTAAGCGGTCACATTGTCAACGCCCATACCGCGCAGTGCAGCCATCAGGTGCTCGACGGTAGAGATGCCGCTGTCATGAGGGTCACCAAGTACGGTGCACAAAGATGTTGCAGTTACTTCTTTCCAGTTTGCTTCCGTCTGCACATAGCCACCCTGAGTGCTGCGATGGAAGACAATTCCGGAGTTTGCGTCTGCAGGGTGAAGAGTAATGGAAGCTGGTCCGCCAGAGTGAACCCCAATACCATTCAAGGTTACACTGTCCGCAAGCGTTGTCTGTTTTTCGACACGCATTCCCATAATGTTCCAGCCCTTACTATTCCGCTCAAGGTACATACTGAACCTCACGAGCCATTACTTTCGAATACCCTCACCGGGTTTGGCTGGAACATAGCTCCTGGAGCTTACCAAATAAAATAAAGCTTTATTACGGTTTGTAACGTCCTGAAAATTTTAGGTATATTTACCGACAATTCCACTTAAAACGCAAAGCAGCAATCCGGAGAAATCTGGATTGCTGCTCGAGAGGCGCGAGTTCTGTTAATAATCAGGTGGCCTGGCGGCGCAGGAATGCCGGGATTTCCAACTGGTCATCTTCTATCATCTGAACGCGTGCCGACTCAGGGCGTCCACCAGTGTCCAGAGTCCCGGCTGCACCGTGTTTCTGGTTCTCCACAGGACGGGACATTGCTGGCTGACGCGGAGCCTCAGCAAACGCACCTTCCTGTACCGGCTCATGGTGCTCCACATGCTCGTCTTCACGGCGGCCAAGACCACCAGTCAGGCGACGCAAAAGGCCCATTGGACGACGCTCCTCTTCCAAATGAGGCTCATCATGCTCTTCAGCCGGCTGAGCCATAGTGGCTGGTGCTGGCTTTGGCATTGCAGTTGCCTGCTGTGGAACAGGCGCTGCGGCAGGAGCTTCCGTACGCGCACGAATTTCGCGCTGTGCAATTGGCGGAAAGTCTTCAACACGTGGCATGCGTGACTGAGGCTCTGCCTTTTGTGCAACAGGTGGAATATATGGCTCAGGTATTTTGGTTGGCTCATCAAAAGCCTGAGTTGGCTCGTCCAGTGCATCATATTCCTGCACAGGTTCATAACGACGGGACTTATAAGGGCTGATTTCCACTTCCGGATCAGTTGCAACAGCAACCGGCTCAGAATGCATAAGTCTTTCGGCTGCTGCGGAACCCATCGCGCGCATCGCACGAACCGGGGTTGGTGCAGGAGCTACTTCTACCGGCGCAGCTACCGCTGGACTGGGCGCAGGCGTGGTAGCGCTCTGCAGGCGCTCTGTGAGTTCGGCCATACGAACCTCTGCAGGAGAGATATCTTCACGCAGCTCTTTATCGATGCCAGTGGCAACAACAGAAACGCGAATTATCCCGTCCAGAGATTCATCAAAGGTTGCACCAAGAATGATGTTCGCTTCCGGATCGACTTCCTCACGGATACGGGTTGCAGCTTCATCAACTTCAAAAAGCGTCAGGTCGTTACCACCCGTAATGGAGATAAGCAGACCCCGGGCACCCTTCATGGAAGTCTCGTCAAGCAGCGGATTGGCAATCGCAGCCTCAGCTGCCTGAATGGCACGCTGCTCGCCGGACGCTTCACCGGTACCCATCATCGCTTTACCCATGCCACGCATTATGGAGCGTACATCAGCAAAGTCCAGGTTGATGAGACCTTCTTTGACCATCAGATCAGTGACGTTCGCAACACCGGAATACAGCACCTGGTCAGCCATGGAGAAGGCATCGGCAAAGGTGGTCTGTGCATTGGCAATGCGGAACAGGTTCTGGTTTGGAATGACAATGAGAGTGTCAACATTACGCTGAAGCTCCTCAATGCCGGCTTCAGCAACGCGCATACGACGGGATCCTTCAAACTGGAAGGGTTTGGTAACCACACCGACGGTCAGTATACCTTGTTCACGCGCAGCACGGGCAACAACCGGCGCAGCACCGGTACCGGTGCCACCACCCATACCCGCGGTGATAAACACCATATGCGAGCCGGACAGGTGATCATTGATCTCATCAATAACTTCTTCAGCAGCAGCAGCACCAACTTCCGGCTGGGAACCGGCGCCCAAGCCTTCGGTGACTGCAACACCCATCTGGATAACACGCTCAGCCTGGCAAAGTGCCAGGGCTTGTGCATCCGTGTTAGCAACCACAAAATCACAGCCCTGAAGGCCGCTCGTTACCATATTATTTACGGCGTTTCCGCCACCGCCACCAACACCGAATACGGTGATCCTGGGCTTCAGTTCCTGAATATCAGGCATTTTCAGGTTGATTGTCATATTAACCTCGCGACCCTAATAACATGCCCGAAATCGGGCATGTCGTTCTTCCTCTCGTGCGTCCGCCGCATCTGGCGAAACTCGTGATAACGGGGGTTATGCGATCCCCGTCAGAAACTTTCTCTGATCCACTGACCAACCCGAGCCAGATAGCTCCCGCGCCCCGCAGGGCCACGGCGTTGGTGCCGGGGTTCGAATTGCTCAATCTGTGCCACCTGCGGATAAATCAGCAGGCCTACAGCTGCCGAGAACGCCGGACCTTTGGCTTCCTCTGGCAAACCGGAGATACCCAGCGGGCGCCCCAGACGCACACTTCGCCCAAGAATGCGTCGTGCCGTTTCAGAAAGGCCGGTCAACTGACTGCCCCCACCTGTCAGCACAACACGCTTGCCTACCCGGCTGGCAAAACCCGAAGCGACTATCCGGTCCCGCACCATCTCCAGTATTTCTTCAACGCGCGGACGAATAACCCGCGTCAGCATCGCCCGGGGGATCTGCGTTGGCAGATCACCATCCGTATCCACGGGCGGTACCTGAATAAAATCACGGTCGTCCACTGCACTTGGCAAGGCAGAACCATGCAGAACTTTCATACGCTCAGCAGCTTCCATCCGTGTTGAGAGCGCACGCGCCACGTCCATGGTGACGTGATTACCACCAACGGCCAGCGCATCCAGATGCACCATCTGACCATCAACAAAAATCGAGAGCGTGGTTGTGCCACCGCCCATATCAATGCAGGCAACACCCAGCTCGATCTCATCTTCAACAAGTGTGGAAAGGCCTGCTGCATAAGGCGATGCAACCAGCGTCTCCACTTGCAGGTGTCCACGCTCGATACAAAGCTCCAGATTACGCACAGGCGGCACTTCTGCAGAAACCACCTGCATATCCACCCCCAGCTTGCGCCCCATCATGCCACGCGGATCACGAATGCCACGATTGCCATCCAGCCCGTAAGAGATCGGCAGCGCATGCATCACCGCCCGCCCTTCAGTCGCTGTGTGGGCAGATCCCGCCGCCAGCACACGCTGAATATCTGCCTCTGTCACACCTTCAGTTCCAAGCGGCACAGTGGCAGAGAAAATTTCGCTTTGCAGACGGCCACAGCTGACCGTCACCAGCAGCGTCTCCACCAACACGCCAGCCATCCGTTCGGCCTGGTCAACCGCGCGACGGATCGCCTGCTCAGCCTGATCCATATCCACAACAACGCCGGACTTTATGCCCGCAGACGCCTGATAGCCGTACCCCAGCACCTCAATGCCATGCGTCCGGCCCGGCATCAGGTCTTCCCCGTCACCTGGCACCAGTTTCGCTATAATGCAGCACACTTTCGTGGAGCCTACGTCCAGCACAGAAACCACAACAGATCTGCGCCCTGGTAAAGGTCGCATACGCGGCAGGAAGATCACGTTCTTATTCGAGTTCATGTGTCCCTCCCGGAAGTGGAGGGTGTACCCCTTTTCTCGATGGTAGTCCGGCGACGAATGGCCGCATCGTCCGAAAGACGCACCACAACCCGATCCTGCAAACGCAGATCCACAGCGACGATGTCGCGGGAGAGCAAACCACCTTGATCATCCAGCTTCTTCAGCTCGGCCAGCGCGTCGCCAACATCAAATTCCGGCAGACGCACTGTAATTCCGTTTTCCATGGCAAGATCCCAGCGTCGCTCAGAACGCAGCTTTGCAGCGCGGACCCGGGCACGAATGCCGGGAAAGTTGTCCAGCTCGCTCATTATCTCACCGACACGCAACTGCGCACCGTGATTGACCACGCGAAGCAGGTTCGCATAACGGCCATCCACCTCATCGGTGATGACCTCGCCTTTCCTGGTGATGACAGACGTAATGTCCCCTCGCTGCCAGAGCGCATATGGCTCCTGCTCTTTGATCATCACACGCAGCGTACCGGGATAGAACTTCTGGATGGATGCATTCCGGATCCAGGCAATACCTTCCAGACGCTCCTTCGCTGCACCCGCATTAAACAGCATCAGAGAAGGTCGCTCATGAAGTTCAAGCGCTTCCAGCACCTGAAACTCGGTAACACGCTGCAAACCTTCCATTTCGATCTCATTCACCGCGAAACCAACGGAGGATGTAACTGATTCGCTTACATTACGGACGTGCCCACCCAGCGTAATGCCGTAGGCAGCGGCCAATGCAAGGAACCCTAAAGCGCCCGCAGTCGGCGCCCAGGGTGGGATAAGTGCAAAAAATCCAGTGACCCCCCAGGCAGGTCTCTGGTGCAAACGAGATACGCCATGACTTCTGAAGCGATAGCTCCAGATGCCTGCACGTTCCCGTAATGCATCAAATTTTGCCTTTATCTTCTGCAACTTGCGTCCTCCACGATCCAACTCACCAATTCCTGAAAATTATGTCCGGCATGTGCCGCGATTTCCGGGAGCAGTGATGTTGGCGTCATGCCTGGTTGAGTGTTCACCTCAAGACAAATCAGTTCTCCCAGGCCATCGGATCCTTCGTGAAAACGGAAGTCTGCACGTGTAACGCCGCGACACCCCAGAGCCTGATGTGCCTTGAGAGTTGATTTTTGTATTTCTTGGTAAACAGATGGTAAAATTTCCGCAGGAAGTATGTGTTGTGAACCGCCAGGGAGATATTTTGCATCAAAATCGTAATAAGTGTGCCCCAGCGGTACAATTTCCAGTACCCCTAACGCCACATCACCCATTACCGCGCACGTCAACTCACGGCCCGGGATGTAGCGCTCAACCATCAGCAATTCACCATACTGCCAGTCTTCGCGTGTCAATTCCTGCGGCGGGTGCTCCTGCCCCTCCTTCACGATCAATACGCCAAAGGACGACCCCTCGTTGATCGGCTTGATCACATAAGGCGGTTCCATCACATGACGGCGGGCAGCATCAGCGCGGCTGACCAACACAGCATTGGCAACCGGCACACCAGCCGCCTTCATCACGGCCTTCGCCTTTTCCTTGTGCATGGCAAGCGCAGACGACATCACACCGGAATGGGTGTACGGAATGCCAAGAACCTCCAGAATACCCTGAATAGCTCCGTCCTCACCAAATGGCCCATGCAGCGCATTGAAAGCCACATCCGGTTTCAGTTCCTGAAGCACAGCAGAAATATTGCGGTCAACATCCACACGCGAGACCTGATAACCAGCCGCTTCCAGAGCGTCCGCACAGTCTTTCCCTGAAGACATGGAAACAGGCCGCTCAGCAACCCATCCACCCATCAAAACCGCAACATGCCTGGTCATCACAAAACCCAATCCTGATTTAAACGCCTACAACAATACATGAGCGGAGTTAGTCCGTTTGACCCAGAAACGGCTCAATTACCGCCCCGCCCACAAACGCTCCAATACGCTTAATTTCCCATTCAAGACGCGTCCCTGTCTTTGCCAGAGCATCCCGGCGAACAGTCTCGCCCAGCATTTCCAAATCGTGAGCAGTAGCGTCTGCAACGTTCAACATAAAGTTGCAGTGCAATTCAGACATTTTTGCGCCACCAACCTGCAAGCCACGACATCCGGCAGCATCAACCACCTTCCACGCGCTGTTGCCCTCAGGGTTTTTAAAAGTGGAGCCACCCGTTTTTTCGCGAATGGGCTGAGCCTTTTGGCGATGCGCCACAACCTCAGCCATTTCCTTTCGGATTTCGTCTTCGCTTTGCGCAAAACCTTCAAAAACCGCACTGGTAAAAATCAGGTCTTCTGGTGCAGAGGAATAGCGATACCCATAACCCATGTCCTCATTGGAAAGCGTAATGATCTCACCGGCCCTTGATACCGCGTTAACGTTAACAACAAGATCTTTTGTCTCAGTACCATGAGCCCCTGCGTTCATGCGCAGGGCTCCGCCGACGGCACCCGGAATACCAGTGTAAAACGCAAATCCGCCAGTGCCGGTCTTCGCAGCTTCCTCCGCAAGTTTCCTGTCAGGAACAGATGCCCCTGCCCGCAGCTTATGTCCGCCCAGATACTCCACCTGACCGAACCCGCGGATTGGCAGACGAATAACAACGCCCTCAATACCGCCATCGCGCACCAGCAGGTTGGAACCAAGGCCAATCACAGTCACAGGCACGTTCTCAGGCAGTGCTTTCATAAACACAGCAAGATCAGCTTCATCAGCCGGCTGGAACATCAGCTGCGCCGGTCCACCCACACGAAACCATGTCACGGCGGAAAGCAACTGGTTCGGGATCAGGCGACCACGAATGTCCTCAGCAACATCACCAGGAAGCGGTAACAGATCAGGGTAGCTTACGGTCTGGCTCATACTCTCTCTCCTTTAGGGGAGAGCGCCTCCAGCTCTTTCGGCAGCTTATAAGCCCAGTGGGTGATGTTCCCTGCCCCAAGGCAGATCACAATGTCACCAGGCTTTGCAAGCACAGCCACCTTGTCAGCCAGCTCTTCAGGATCGCAGATGCTATGTACAGAACGATGCCCACCAGCACGCAGGCCAGAAATCAGGTCAGCCTGACCAGCCCCTTTGATCGGCTGTTCACCCGCCGCAAACACAGGTGCAATGACAACTTTGTCTGCATCGTTAAAGCAGGCACAGAAATCTTCAAACAGGCTCTGCAAGCGTGTAAAGCGGTGTGGCTGCATCACAGCAACCACCTTACCCTCTGCTGCTTCTCGAGCCGCATGCAAGACGGATCTGATCTCCACGGGATGGTGCGCGTAGTCATCAAAAAATTCGACGCCGTTCCAGGACCCAGTATGCGTAAAGCGACGCTTCACCCCGCCAAAGTCAGCCAGTCCCTTGCGAATGTTCGCATAAGAAATACCCAGGGAATGCGCCAGAGCGATTGCAGCCGTCGCATTGGAGACATTGTGCAGACCTGGCATTGGCAATACCAGATCTTTCAGCTCGCTCACCCTGTCTCCACGACGATCGTGAATAACCACGTTGAAGATGGATTTGCCGCCCGTGGTGGAAACGTCAGTAAAGCGAACATCAGACTGAGGGTTGGTGCCGTAGGTGATGATACGGCGATCCTCAATCTGGCCCACAAGGCTCTGCACCTCGGGGTGATCCAGACACATAACCGCGAAACCGTAGAACGGAACGTTTTCAACAAACTGAGCAAACGCAGCACGGACCCCATCAAAATCACCGTAATGATCAAGATGTTCAGGATCAATATTGGTCACCACCGCAATATCAGCAGGAAGCTTGACAAAAGTCCCGTCGGACTCATCCGCCTCAACCACCATCCAGTCGCCCTCACCCATGCGGGCATTGGTGCCGTATGCGTTGATGATACCGCCATTGATAACAGTCGGGTCCATGTGTCCCGCATCCAGCAGCGCCGCAATCATGGAGGTTGTCGTCGTCTTGCCGTGCGTGCCGCCAATGGCAATAGCCTGTTTAAAACGCATCAGTTCAGCCAGCATTTCAGCACGGCGGACAACAGGTAAATTATTTTCGCGTGCTGCCTTGAGCTCAACATTGCTGCCCTTGATCGCGGAAGAGATGACACAAACATCAGCACCTTCCAGGTTCCCGGCAGCATGACCGACCATGACCCTGATGCCCTTATCACGCAAACGCTGCACATTTGCGTTATCGGACATATCAGAGCCCTGAACACGGTAGCCAAGATTATGCAGAACCTCAGCAATACCACTCATTCCAATGCCGCCGATACCGACAAAGTGCACTCCCCCAATGTCTACAGGCATTTTCATGAGGTAACCTCTTTCTGTTCAGTCGCCGGAGCAGTACCGACAAGTGCTTCAGTCAGATCCGCGAGGCGCTGTACAGCTTCAGGTGCGCCCTGCGTCAGTGCTGCGTGTGCTGCCCGTGCAAGACCAGCCGGATTATCCATGAGTTCTTTCAAAACACGGGCCAGCCGTTGCGGATCAAGTTCTTTTTGTGGGATCGGCCATGCGCCGCCTGCCGCAGCAAGCACATTCGCATTCATGCCCTGATCGTTATCAAGAGCCCCCGGTAAAGGCACCAGAATTGAAGGACGCCCGATCGCTGCCAGCTCGCATACAGTTCCAGCACCGGAACGGCTGATAACCAGATGAGCTGCCGCAATGCGCTCAGGCAAATCAGTAAAAAAGGATGCCACCTGCGCCGCCACACCCATCCTGCGATAGGAAGCTTCAAGCCCTTCCAGATCTTCAGGGCGCGCTTGCTGCACAATCACCAGGCGCTCCCGATCCTCAGGAGCCATCTGCTTCAGCGCGTCAGGCAGAACCTGAGAGAATACATGAGCACCCTGCGAGCCACCAAACACCAGCAGATGAAAGGCCCCGCCCTCATCCGGTGCGTTATAGGCCTGACCACACACCGCAATCACGTTGTCACGCAGTGGATTGCCGGTCATGGTCGCTTTGCCGGCCAGGTCAGCAGGCAGTGTTTTAAACGGAAAGCTGGTAGCAACAGCATTAGCACCCTTTGCCAGCATCCGGTTGGCCCGCCCCATAACAGCATTGGCTTCATGCAAAATGGAGGGAACACCCAGCAGACGACCAGCAAACATTGGCGGGAAGGTCGGATATCCGCCAAAACCAACAATCGCATCAGGCTTAGCCGCACGGATTACTTTCATAGCCTGCAACGTTCCCAGAGCAAGTTTGATTGCCGTCCTGGCAAGAGAAATCGGGCTCCTGCCCCGAATAGTATCGCTTTTAACCAGATGCACGTAATCTGCCGGAAAAGCACTGCCATACTTGTCTGCACGACTGTCCGTGATCAGCTCAACACCATACCCACGGCGCTTTAGCTCACAGGCCAGCGCTTGTGCAGGAAACAGGTGACCACCCGTTCCTCCAGCAGTGAGCATAATCTTAGGCTTCATTTCACTCTCCGGCACAGGCAAAACTCTTTCAGGCAGGCTGCATAGGGGCAGCACGGGTAACGGCAATAATCGGATTCTTGCGTGGCTGCGGACGTTTCCGCGTCAGCGCCAGCACAAAACCCATCGTCAGGGAAACCGCCATCAACGACGACACACCTGAAGAGATCAATGGAAGTGTCATCCCCTTCGCAGGCATAAGATTGAGGTTCACCGCCATGTTGATGGTGCTTTGCAGACCAAACATGACGATAAGACCGGAAGATGCCAGACGGCCAAACGGGTCCTGATCCTGCGTTGCCATGTAAAGGCCACGCAGCACGACAAAGGCAAAAACGGCCACCAGCATCACACAAACGATGATGCCGTATTCTTCTGCCGCCACCGCAAAAATGAAGTCCGTATGGCTATCCGGCAAAATTCGTTTCACCGTGCCTTCCCCCACGCCGCGGCCAAGCCACCCCCCGGCAATAAAGGAGTCTATGGCTTTATCGATCTGGTATGTATCACCGGAGGACGGGTCCAGGAAGCGCATGATGCGCCCACGAACGTGCGGCAGATAGGTGAAACCAGCAGCCACGCCAAGAATGACCATAACCCCGAACGGTATGATCGCCAGCCAGGAAAGCCCATTCAGGAAGAACAACGCAAACAGCACGATGGTCAGCAGCATAGCTTGTCCAAAGTCAGGCTGCGCAACCAGCATGGATGCAACAATACCAAACAGAAGAACAGAGATCAGCTGTCCTGGAATGTCCTGCGCTTTACGCCCTTCAGACAACAGGAATGCAAGGATCACCACAAGTGCGGGCTTGATAAACTCCGAAGGCTGAATGGACACACCAAACAGGCTCACCCAGCGCCGCGCACCTTTAATATCCGCTCCGAAAAACAGCGTGCCCAGCAGCAGCAACAGCATCACGCAGAATACCAGCAAGGCAATACGCCGCACATAGCGCGGCGAAAGCGCTGAAACAGCGAGCATCACAGCAGCACTTGGAATAAGGAAAAGCGCCTGCTTTTTCACAAAGTAGAAGCTCTCAAGCCCAAGGCGTTCGGCAACGGGAGGACTTGCTGCAAGAGACAGCACCAGCCCGGACACCATCAGCGTGAAGATGCCGATCAGCATATAACGATCAATCGTCCATAGCCATTCCGCAAACGCACTGCGATCCGTACGTGATACCATCAGCGTGCTCCCTCATCCTTCAGCATTTTTGCAGCAGCAACAGCTGCGTTCACAAATACATCTCCGCGAATTTCAAAACTCCTGAACTGGTCAAACGAGGCACAGGCCGGAGACAGCAAAACCACGGCCTCACTGCTCTTATCCCGCGCTGCATCACGTGCCGCAGCATCAACAGCCATTTTCAGACTGCCAAACTTGTGCGTCTCAACGAACCCGGCAAGCTCCTGCTCAAATTCTTCTGCCGCTTCCCCGATCAGATAAGCCTTCACAACTTTCGGGAAACAGGCTTTGAGCGAGGAAATACCACCCCCTTTCGGACGGCCACCCGCAATCCAGTAAATCCGGTCAAACGCCGTCAGCCCATGGGCGGCAGCTTCTGCATTGGTCGCCTTGCTGTCGTTCACAAACAAAACCTTGCCCGCTTCAGCAACCGGCATCAAACGATGAGCAAGACCCGGGAAGCTCGCAAGGCCCCGGGAAATCTCGTCTGGCTCCAGCCCCAGCGCTGCACAAACCGCAACAGCAGCAGATGCATTCTGCCCGTTATGAGAGCCACGCAAAGTGTTGGAGGAAGACAGGTCAGCCACAACAATTTGCTCTTCGTCGAAAACTTCGATGACTTTGCCATCTTTTGCATAAACACCGCACCCGACAGGCCCCGGACAAGAGATCAGCTCAACCGGCTCACCGCTTTCCGCCCTGCGCTGTGCAATGGCAGCACTGAACTCATCATCCACACCAACAACGGCAAGACGCGCTGCTTTAACAATCCGCTCTTTGATTGAAGCGTAATTTTCCATGCTGCCATGCCGGTCCAGGTGGTCCGGCGACAGGTTCATCATCACGCCAATATCCGGCGCAAGGCTGGGAGTCAGATCAATCTGGTAGGAGGACATCTCAACCACATAGACGCGATCTTCTGTAAACTCTTCAAGATCCAGAACCGGACGGCCAATATTGCCCCCCATCTGAACATCCATGCCGCATTCTTTGAGCACATGCGAGATCAGCGCAGTCGTGGTGGATTTGCCGTTGGTGCCAGTGATGGCAACAAACGGCGCCGCAGGACAAAGCGCTTCCCGCTCATTAACGAAAAGCTCCACATCCCCAATCACCGGGATACCAGCCTGCCTCGCACGCACCACACACCAGTGCGGTGTCGGATGCGTCAGCGGAACACCGGGCGCAACAACCATTGCTGCGTAGCGGGACATATCCGCATCGCGCAAATCAATCGCAGTAAGCCCCAGCTCTTCAGCCATTGCAACGCTGGCTTCGTTATCGTCCCACACATCAACACGAGCCCCACCAGCCGCGAGCGCACGCGCAGTCACGAGCCCGGACCCCCCGAGCCCGAACAACGCGATGTCTTTGCCTGCAAGATGATGGACAGGGATCATGTATCGAACCTCCTAACGCAGCTTCAAAGTGGCAAGACCCACAAGGGCCAGCACAACAGCTATGATCCAGAAGCGAATAACCACCTGACTCTCAGTCCAGCCCAGATGCTCAAAATGGTGGTGAATTGGCGCCATGCGGAACACCCGTTTGCCAGTCAGCCTGAACGAAGCCACCTGCACAATCACAGAAACGGCTTCCAGCACAAACAGACCACCAACGATCGCCAGAACAATCTCATGCTTGGTCGCAATAGCAGTCGCGCCCAGCATACCGCCCAGAGCGAGAGAGCCTGTATCCCCCATGAAAATCGCAGCAGGGGGAGCGTTGAACCATAAAAAACCCAGCCCTGCACCAATCACCGCCCCACACAACACCGCCAGTTCGCCTGTACCAGCCACATAGTGGATCTGAAGATAATCAGAAAAAAGCGCATTACCTGTGAGATAAGCCACCAGCCCGAAAGCCGCAGCAGCAATCATCACCGGCACAATGGCAAGGCCGTCCAGACCATCAGTCAGGTTCACCGCATTTCCCGCGCCAACAACAACAAAGGCTGCGAACGGAATGAAGAACAGACCAAGGTTCAGCGTCAGCTCCTTAAAGAACGGAAAACCGATACTGGTGGAAAATGGTGCATCGTCCAGAAGTGTTACTGCAAAAGCGGCAAGACCGGCAATCAGAAACTCAACCCCAAGACGTGCCTTACCACCAAATCCCTTATGAGAGGACCTAGAGACCTTCAGATAGTCATCATAAAAACCAATCAGACCAAACCCTACAGTCACACCCAGTACGATCCAGGTGTATGGATTACCAAGATCAGCCCACAACAGCGTCGCTACAATCATCCCGGAAAGTATCATCAGGCCGCCCATGGTGGGCGTACCCTTTTTTGTCAGCAGATGGCTTTGAGGCCCGTCTTCGCGAATAGGCTGTCCATGTCCCTGACGCGAACGCAACGCATCAATGATGCGTGGGCCAAACAGGAATACAAACAATAAAGCAGTCATAATCGCGCCGCCGGTACGGAACGTAATGTATTTAAAGACATTCAGCGCAGACAACGAAGGAAAAATCGCTGAAAGCTCCGCCAGCATATATAGCATTTAGTCAACCTCAGGACTTACCGGTTTCAGCCGGTTCAGGAAAACGTTTCTTCAGGGCATCCACAAGAGTACCCATACGGGTTCCAAGCGAGCCCTTTACCATCACAATGTCGTTGGGACGCACTTCCGACAACAGTTCTTTTTCCAGCTTTTCGGAAGTCTCTGAATAGGCACCTCTGGCCTGTGCAGGCAACCGCTCCCAGAGCATCTTCATGTGAGTACCCACACAATAAACCAAGTCGATCTTTGCAGGCTTCAGTTCAAGAGCAATGTCTGCGTGCAACTTGCCGGAGTCTGCCCCCAGTTCGAGCATATCCCCCAATACAGCGATACGACGGCCATTCTTTGCAACTGGCAGCACACCCACCAGATTAATCGCAGCGCGCATACTCGCCGGATTGGCATTGTAGCTTTCGTCAACCAGCAAAGCCGTGCCACCATTCACTTCAAGGACCGTCTGCGCACCGCGCCCCTTCAGTGCAGACATTTCCGCCAGAGCCAGACCAGCAAACGCAAGGTTCGCCCCCAGCTCCATCACACCTGTCAACACGCCCAGTGAATTAATCACATGATGCGCACCTGGAGCGCCGATCTTGTAGGAAATTTCCTGCCCTAATATATTGGCGTTCAGGCACGAACAATCAGGGTTTGCAGCCACTTTCTTGGCAATGGACTGAGCGCCCGGCTGCATACCGAAGCTGACAATATTCCTCACCCCGGCCACAGCTGCCAGATAACGCAGCAGATCATACTGGCGGTTATCCCGGTTCAGGATCGCCACACCGCCCTTCTCGATACCACTGAAGATCTCAGCCTTTGCACGCGCGATATCTTCAACCGAGTTAAACGCTTCCAGATGCACAGGTTCAACACTTGTAACGATTGCCACGTGTGGACGAACCATTTTCACCAGCGGAGTGATCTCACCACGGTGGTTCATACCAATCTCGAAGATGCCAAATTCAGTATCAGCATGCATACGAGCCAGCGTCAGCGGCACACCCCAATGGTTGTTGAAGCTCGCAACGGGTGCATGAGTAAAGCCGGACCTGGAAAGGCAGAGACGCAAAGCTTCCTTCGTGCCTGTCTTGCCAACAGACCCGGTTACCGCAATAATCCGCGCTTTGGAGCGAGCGCGGGCAGCCACACCAAGGCGCTGCAACGCCTGGAGCACATCATCAACAGCCACGTAGCGACCATCTTCCGGCAGTTCTGCAAGCTTTTCACGCTCAACAACGGCCACGGCAGCACCGGCTCCAACAGCTGTTCCGGCAAATGCATGACCGTCAAAGTTCTTGCCTTTGATAGCGAAGAAGGCTTCCCCGGGTTCGATCACCCGGCTATCAATGGAGATTCCTGTTATGTCATCGCTCAGATCACCGTAAACATCCCCATCTACTGCCTCCAGAAAATCGCTGAGCAGCCAGAGCGGCCCACGGTCTGTTTCAGGCAGTTCAATCATTTGCCGCTCATATTCCGTTTTAATGTCCGGGTCCAACAGGTTGATATGGGGGACGATAGTCCACTCAGGCTTGTCTGTCGCTGACGTCAGCTTTGGTTTTTCCAGTGCATTGCCTTCAAAAGCAGCGACCTCCGCCGGATCAGCGACTTTCTCAGAACCAGGTATTCCACCTGATGCATCTGTGCCGTGCTGCTCATCCGGATGCGTGGACTGCGATACCTGCTCCGCGCCCTTCGGAGCAACCACTTCAAGACCTTCATCCGCAAGAAATGCATCTGCGCCTGCTTTTGGCTCCTCGTCGGGCTCAGAAACACTCTCTGTTCCGGCTTCTATAGCCGTAAGATTACTAGACAGCTCGTCTTCAGGTGCATCCTGCATATCTTCCACAACATTGGGGAAGCCCACGTTGCCGAAGTCAGGATCGTGGCTTTCAAGATCAGCCAGTTCCGCATCGGCCAAATCATCAGCCCCAAGAACTTCTTCTTCCAGTGCCAGCCAGTCTTCTTCCTCCTGGTCCTGCGCATCATCAGGGTTCTTCAGCAGAGCGGCTTCCAGCTCCGCAACATCAGCCAGAGGCGAATCCAACAGGTCGCTATCACCAGGCGCTTCAGCTTCGTCACCTTCATCTGCAAGAAGGTCCATCTCATCCAGATCGAGAGAGATCTCAGGCAGATCATTCTCAGCGACCAGAGAGGTGCCATTTTCGGCAGAAGCTTCTGCAAGCGCTTTCCGGATTTCTTCATAGTCAGAGAAAGGCAGAACTTCCGTTCCAACTATCTGCCCTGTTTCATGCCCCTTACCGGCGACGCAAAGCACATCACCTTCCTGCAACATTTTCACCGCCTGGCGAATGGCAAGAGCGCGATCTCCGATCTCAAGCGCGGCAGGACAGGCAGCAACGATCTCTTCGCGGATTTTGTCAGGATCTTCTGTGCGCGGATTATCGTCAGTCACAATGGAAACATCCGCAATACGAGCAGAAATCTCACCCATCAACGGACGTTTACCGGCATCACGATCACCACCACACCCCAATACACTAATCAAACGACCAGTCACAAATGGACGCAATGCAGTAAGCACATTTTCCAGCGCTTCCGGCTTATGAGCATAATCAACAAACACCAGAGCGCCGTTCTCACGCGTGCCCACATGCTCAATCCGGCCCGGCGCGCCACGCAAAATAGTCAGCGCTTCAAGAACAGTTTGGAGAGCCAGACCCGCAGAAATCGCCAGACCCGCAGAAATCAGCGCGTTGCTCACCTGAAAATAGCCAGCCAGCGGCAGTGTAACAGAGAACACACCCTCAGCTGTTGCCAGCTCAAGAACCTGACTAAACCCTTCTGGCTGAACGCTAAGCACTTTCAGATCATTGCCCAGGACGCCGGTCGTAAACGTCCTGAGGCCACGCTCCTCCGCAATCGCCAGAACACGGTCAGAAAACTGCGTCTCCGGGTCAACAACAACCACACCATCATCCGGCAACAAATCGCGGAACAAACGCAGTTTTGCCTGCAGATAATCTTCCACCGTCGGGTGGTAGTCCATGTGGTCCCGACCAAGATTTGTAAAGCCGGCTGCAATAAGGTGCACGCCATCAAGACGATGCTGGTCCAACCCGTGACTGGACGCCTCCATTGCTGCATGGGTCACCCCATCCTCTGCAAGACGCTTAAGGTCTTCATGCAAAGACACCGGGTCAGGCGTGGTCAGTCCACCATAGCTTTGCCCTGTCGATGTGACGGTGCCAATAGTTCCAAGACTGGCAGAAACAAGCCCTGCATATTCAAAGATCTGACGCACGAAAACGGCGACAGAAGTTTTGCCCGCAGTGCCGGTCACTGCGACCATCTTCCCGGGCTGTTTGCCAGAGAGACCGGCAGCCATCAAAGCAAGTTCCCGGCGCGCATCTTTGGCAGCGATCAGCGGAACCTTTTTTGCCTGCTTGCGGATATCATCAGAAACTCTGTCTGCATCAATCAAAATGGCAGCTGCGCCCGCACCAATGGCCTGACCGATAAACTTCGCGCCATCAACTTTCGCACCCCTGAGGGCAGCAAAAACAAATCCGGGTTCCACCGCCCGACTATCAGCAGTAATCCCCGAAATATTGAGGGTCTCAACACCGTCTGGTTCATCGGCCCCTGCGGAGTTTATCTCTTGTCTTGTTAGGTCTTTAAGCAACATAGCGTCGATATGTCCGGCCTATGAGACATGAATGTGGCGAACCGGATCCGGAGAACAATTGTCTTCATATTTCCCCGAAATCTCCGTGTATTGCCGCATTCAATTCTCCTGTTTAGTTCCGGTTCTGATAGGAAACCGGAATTGTTTCTGCGTCATCTGCGAAATCAGGCACCACTCCGAGCATGGGTGCAATTCTGCGGATAACAGATGCAGTCGTAGGCACAGCATTCCACCCTGCGGTGGAATAATGTTGCCCTTCCACTTTTTGCGGTTCATCCAAAACAATTAAAACGAGATACTCAGGATTGGACATTGGGAACGCCGACATAAAGGAGTTCAGATAAACACCTTCAGCATAACGGCCATTCACAACCTTCTGCGCTGTTCCAGTCTTACCGCCAACATCATAACCTGGCACAGCAGCACGGCGCCCGGATCCACGCAGGACATTTTCACGGTTGAGATACCGAAGGATCTCGCTGGTTTCTGGTTTCAGAACCTGTTTAGCAAGCTTGTCAGCTTCCTCCCGACTGCGAGGCAGGAACGTTGGTTCAATATATTTACCACCATTGACCAGCGTTGCACCCGCAACGGCCATCTGCAGCGGAGTCACTCCCAGTCCATGACCAAATGAGATCGTCATTGCAGCAAGTTCATTCCACTTCGGTGGAAGCAAAGGCCGTGCGACGCCAGGTATCTCAGTTTTCATTTTCCGGGTCAGACCAATTTTTCCCAAAAATGCCTTCTGTTCCTCGATGCCCGCTTTCTGCATGATCTTAATGGTGCCGATGTTGGAGGAGTAAATGAAAACTTCCGGCACGGACAAAATACGGCGCTTCCCGTGGAAGTCATCAATCTTCTGACCTGCAACACGAATAGGCCTGGTGACATCAAAGCCGTCCTCCAGCATCACCTTGCCACTATCCAGCGCCATTGCGATGGTAATGCCCTTGAAGATAGACCCCATCTCGAACACGCCGCCGGTCGCCCGGTTCATGCGTTCTTTTTCAAGCGCCTGCTGACGGTTGTTCGGATCAAAATCCGGCAGCGAAGTCATGGCGATCACTTCACCGGTATCCACTTTCAGCACCACACCTATAGCCGTTTTGGCCTTGTAGTATTCCATGGAACGGCGCAGCTCATCACGCACCGCATGCTGAACACGCAGATCGACCGAAAGCCTGACGGGCTGCATTGTCCGATCCTGTGTAAAGCCAAGATCCCGCAGATCCTTCAGCCACGCCTGATCGACATACTTCTCCATGCCGGAAAGGCCCTGATTGTCGACATTCACGGTTCCAAGAATGTGACTAACCGTCTGACCACCTGGATAAAATCGCTTATTACTCTCGCGAAAACCGACCCCCGGCAGACCCAGCGCATGAATAGCCTGACGCTGTTCAACGGAGATCTCACGCTTAAGCCACGTAAACATCGCATTGCGATCAAGCCGTGTCCTGATCGCAGGTGTATCCAGCTCCGGCAAAATTGAGATCAATCCATCAAAGACTTCATCTGTATCCGGGATCTTGCGCGGCTCAGCATAAAGCGCCGCACTCTTGATGTCGGTCGCAAGAATTTCACCGTTGCGATCAACAATATCAGGGCGCGCCTGAGTAACAGAACTCTGCGCAGCAAGGAACCGCTCAGCAGGATCTCCGTCCTGCAAACCAAGCAGGATCAGACGACCAGCGATAGCCCCGTACACACACACAAAGATGGTCATCGTGAAGAAAATACGCGAGCGCCCCGTACGGCGAAGCCGGTTCGCACTTGTGCCATGCTTCTGGTTCACATTAGACCGCCGCAAAAAGGAGCTGTCAGGTTTCCTGGCCACAAGCCCCTCCCTTATTGCACGGATGTAACGCGACTGGCGTAACCGCTCATCGCATCAGCAGAAACAGGCTCCATCAGAACAGGCCTGACCGGCAACGCCTTCAATGTCGTTATCTGCTCTGCCTGCAGTGGCTTGAGCTTCAGAATATCATTGTAACGATTAACGATACCCTGCAGACGCTCAGGTTGATTAAGCACACTCCACTGGGCTTTATAATAACGGATCTCGTCCCTCTCCCTGGCAATCTCC
Source organism: uncultured Pseudovibrio sp. (assembly GCA_947502585.1). Taxonomy (GTDB): domain Bacteria; phylum Pseudomonadota; class Alphaproteobacteria; order Rhizobiales; family Stappiaceae; genus Pseudovibrio. The sequence continues at coordinate 27,890 of CANNAV010000011.1, read as the reverse complement.
GCAGAAAGCTGCCGCACCTGATCAGCAAGGTTCTCATTGGACATCTTAATGTCGTAAACGAGCGCCGCACCAATAACCACCGCAACAATAAAGAACAGATTCACGAAGCGCAGCATAGCCTAGCCTCCCAGTCCGTGGAATGAAGCAAGGCGCGGAACGCCTGCCGCATGAATATCTAATGTCCGCGAAGGTGAATCCAGCCGGCGTCCAGCTCTCAAACGAGCAGAACGTGCGCGAGGATTATCAGCAATCTCCTCAAGGCTGGCATCCTGGTTACCCTTCACGGTAAACTCGAAAGTCGGAGGCGGAATATTCACCTCCGGCATATGACGCGACCCACCACCACGGGTCTTGCATCGATCCGCAAGGAAACGCTTTACAATACGGTCTTCCAGACTATGGAACGTCACTACAACCAGACGCCCGCCCGGTCGCAGGATCCGCTCCGCTGCCGCAAGAGCACCAGCAGCCTGATGCAACTCGCCATTCACATAGATACGCAGCGCCTGAAAGGTCCGCGTTGCCGGATGAATACTGGCCTTTTTAGGATTACGCCTCACCACCTTCTCGATAACACGGGCAAGCTCAAGCGTCGTCTCAAAAGGCTTCTCTTCACGGGCCTGACAAATGGCATGCGAAACACCGGAAGCACGCTTCTCTTCACCCAGCATCCCGATAATGCGTGTCAGGTCCTTACGCTCCATGGTGTTAACCACGTCCGCCGCACTTGGACCATCCTGCTCCATGCGCATATCCAGCGGCCCGTCAAACCGGAACGAAAATCCACGCTCCGCCTGATCCAGCTGCATGGAAGACACACCAAGATCCATTACCACGCCGTCAACAGTGTCGCAGCCAAGTGCACGAGCATGATCCTCAAGGTCAGCAAACTGACCATGGACCAGCTGCAAGCGCCCACCAGCCTCCTGTTCCATGACACGACCATCACGGATCGCATCCGGGTCCCGATCAACGCCAATCACACTGGCTCCGGCTGCGAGAAAAGCTCTGGAATACCCCCCCGCACCGAATGTACCGTCAATAATCACATCACCTGGCGCGGGGGCCATCGCCTCCCGCACCCGTTCCAGAAGGACCGGAATGTGACGCGCTGGTCCGCCAGCGATATCGGATTTGTCTCCGTCGCCGCCCGTCATCATAGTGCCCCTCCGGTTGCTGTCCCCGGCGCACCGCCGGAAGACAATACTGCAAGCGCCCGCTTCATGGCCTCATCGCGGTGCTTTGCGAACCTCACAGGCTCCCAGATCTGAAACTTAAACCCCTGCCCGACAAACGTGACTTCACCATCGATACCGGCGTGGTTGCGGATCATCTCAGACAAAACAATCCGGCCATCCCGGTCAATCTTCAAGGTTTCACTGGCACCATAAAGCGCCGTGGACAGAGCATCATACTCCAATGAGAGCGTTGAAAACGCATCCAGTCGTTTCTGTATTTCAGCTGTAAGCCCATTGCCGCCCGCATCAACTGCCTCCTGAAACGGAGATGGGAAGCAGTAGAGTCCCTCAAAGCCGTCTTTCGCTAACGCCGCACGGAAGGGCGCAGGGATCGATACACGACCCTTTGCATCCACCCGATTGGTGAAGTGCGAAACAAAACCAGCCATTGGTCCCTCTTAAATGAGCCAGATCTTCCTGACCTGTCAGTGGCACACAAAACAGCTCTCCACTCTTTGGAAAGCCAGCGCTCAAATCAGGCAAAAACAACAAGATTACTGAAGTACAAACCGGAATACCCCGGGAGCCTATGGGATACCATGGGATAGCATGGGACGTCAATGAACCCACCAGCGCAAATCGAAAAGAATGCCCCTTAACATCTGATAGTTATCACCAATTATGGTAAACGAAGTATTGATCAGATTTTACGCAGGAATTCCTGCTAGTTACCCGCATCAGGAATGCGATTACGATAAGAAGTACTCACAGTTTTTACAAAGGCATAAGAAAGAGTTTTACCGATGATCTCTGGTAAATCCAGCCTGTCAGCCTTGATAAAACGCCGATCATCCCATGCCTGACCATGAAATTCCATGCCTGAGCCAGGGGCGGTGGAGCAACTTCCCATACCTGCCCACGATTGTCCCCTGCCCCGGAACGCATCGGCCATCGCAATCGAAATTGGTTTTGTTGTTTGTCTTGTTCGCTTAAACAACTGAGGCTGACAGCACTGCCAGCCTCAGTGTCTCATCACAGGAGTCAAACCGACCCGTTAGCTGCCCAGACCCATCTGACCAGATAGTCAGCGCCATTGCACGAAGTGGTTTCCTCCATGATTTCAAAGATTGGGCGCATACAGATCCAGGTTCCGGAACGGACCATACAGACCACGGCGCCCTGATGCCCTTGCGTAAGGGAAGTTGTCCGCATCTCTATTTACCCCGCATTCACCCCAAAAGGCGATAATTCTGAAGGGTAATAACGCGAAAGGTCTGACACTTTGTCCGGATATTCTTCCATGTCCAGCAAAACAAGCGCGCTGGCGCGGTGCACGATCCCATGACCCTCTCTGTCACGAGGGAGGCAGGCCTCAAGTTCAGGACGTTCGGACTGGTTGAGGAACCGGGAACGGTTTATGGTTATTTGTTTAAAAAGAAACAACCAAGTTCCATCCGTCAAGTTAAACAACCGAATTTTCAAGGACGTGAGTATAATGTGATGACCAGTCTTTCTGTAAACAGATTGCCGGGTACTTACCGTCCGTCAGTCTCAACTGTGAGCGCGGACTTCGCTTAAGGAAAGTTTTCTGAAGATGGTGGTACTTCAATTGATTGGGGGGCTTGTGTTGCTGCTTTTGGGCGGGGAAGCCCTTGTGCGTGGAAGTGTTGCTGTTGCCACCCGTCTTGGCGTTTCAAAACTGTTTATCGGCCTGACGCTTGTTGGCTTTGGCACATCCATGCCGGAGCTTGTGGCGAGTTTGCAAGGTGCGCTTACCGGCTACCCCGGTGTTGCCATTGGTAATATTGTGGGCAGCAACATTGCCAATGTGCTGCTGATTTTGGGCATTACGGCAGTGATTTTGCCGATTGCGGTGAACCGGGAAGCGTTTCAACGTGATGGTGCTGTGCTTGTGCTCTCCAGCTTAATTATGCTGGGTGTCATCCTGACGGGTTATTTATCCCGATGGGCTGGTGTCATTCTGATTGGTCTGTTGCTGTCATACACACTCTTCAGCTACAGGTCAGAACGTAAACTAGGAAAAGCGGCAGCTAAAATATACGAGGCTGAAGCAGATCAGGAGAGTTACCCGAACCTTTCCATTTTATGGGGACTGACCATTTTTGCCGTGGGTGTGGCTGGCATCGTTATTGGGGCGAGTTTGCTTGTGTCCTCAAGTGTTGTTATTGCCAGACATCTTGGGGTCTCTGATGCGGTGATTGGTTTGACGCTGGTCGCCATCGGCACCTCTCTGCCCGAGCTTGTCACTTCGGCCATTGCGGCGATACGGGGCCATGCTGAGGTTGCTTTTGGCAATATAGTTGGCAGCAACATCTTTAATATTTTCGGAATTGGCGGCGTGACGGCCCTTGTTGTTCCAATTCCGGTTCCCTCTGAGATAGCGCAGGTGGATATCTGGGTGATGGTGGGAACAGTCCTGCTGATGGCAATTGCCTGCATTACAGGCTGGCGCGTGAGCCGCAGAGAAGGTGTGTTCTTTTTATTCTGTTACGCCGCCTATACAGCCTTTCAACTATTGCCCGGTTTACGCGCTGCTGTTGGTGTCGCCTGATGATAAAAAGGGCTTAGGCGAGCTGTGAAAAACTTATCCCCCTCCCTAAATCCTCCCATACTGTGAACCTATGCCTGCGTAACGGGCTGCTGGCGGAGCGACCGTCAGTTTGTCGTAGGCTGGGTGGGGCTGTTGGAAGACGTAACGCACCTTTCAGTGGTCCGGTGAACCGAACTTCAGACGTGACCGCATGGTTTGAGGGGAAGGGCCCAGGAGTATAGGGTATCACGCGGTGACAGGAGCAGATGTACCGGTGGGAAATCCACTTTTTGCAGATGTGTCTGTCAAAGACGGAGGAACTGTTCGGGCATGGAAACCTGTCTGGATAAGCCACTGTCTTTCCGGGAAACCGGCTATCGTGCCTTATAGGCAAAAGAGGCGAGGTAGTTCATTAAAAGAAAGCCCGGGCAAGGCGTGTAGCCAATGCCGAAGAAACTAACTTACTCACACTGCGCAGGTGTTGCCTGCCGCCTTGCTCATCCCGACCTTAGGGAAACCTAGCTTCACCACTGCATGAGAGTTCATGTGGTGCTACTGGTGTTTGTTAATGAATAAGCAGAGGCCGGATCAAGCCAGGCGATAAGAGTACACGTTGTTCAGATACGCCGCATCAGCAATACGGAAGTGTGTTTCCCCAACATGCTCGAACCCCTGAGAGAGATAGAATTCAATTGCCGGGTCATTTTCTGCATTTGTTGTCAGCCAAACAGAATCAACAGCTTCTTCACGGCAGTGCTGAAACGCTGCATTTAGCAGACGTTTTCCGATGCCTCTCCCATGATGGCGTGGCTGAACATAAAGGGTCGAGATTTCGACTTCCGAACAGCCTGATACAGGCGCTTTGCTATCTGATGTTACCCGAATGAATCCATCGATGCCTTGCTCATTCTCAGAAACGACGATGAATTGGCCAGAGTCAGAAATAAGCCGCTCGGTCTTTGAGGGAGTGAACTCGTCTATGGCGTAGTCTGCAAAAAAAGCGCTTACACCACGCTTAAGATAAGTGCCTATCCAAACCTCAATCGAGATTGCTGCAATGCTTGATGCATCTGAAATATTCGCTTTGCGTAATGTCATGGGTGATAGATGCCAGATTTTGGGTAGGTGTCAACGCCAACTCTTTGGGTCGCAAAATACTGAAAATGATTTTGATTGTCTTGTTCATAAAAAACGCCCGGTTGGATGAGCCGGGCGCAGGTGTTTAAAGGGCACTTATTTTGCTTATTGAGGAGTGCCCCAGCCGCCGCTGGTTGGGGGGACTACTGTGATGGCTTCGCCGGCTTCCAGAGTGGTCTGGTCGCAACCTTTCAGCTCTTCCACCTGACCGGAATTGCGGCGCACGCAGGTGCGGCCTTTTTGGCCGTCTTCGCCGCCACGCATGCCTTTTGGAGCAATGGTTCTGTGGGAGGACAGGATCGCGCAGTCCATTTTTTCCAGGAAGCGAATGGTGCGTCTGGTGCCATCACCGGCATGCCATTTGCCTTTGCCGCCTGTTTCCTTGCGGATGTGGAAGTCTTCCAGCAGTACAGGATAGCGGAACTCAAGCACTTCAGGGTCGGTGAGGCGAGAGTTGGTCATATGGACGTGGACGCCATCGGTGCCGTTGAAGCCCGGACCAGCCGGAGAGCCGGAGCACAGGGTCTCGTAGTACTGATAGGTCTCGTTGCCGAAGGTCAGGTTGTTCATGGAACCTTGCGAGTTTGCCATGGCGCCAAGAGCTGCAAACAGGGCGTTGGTAATGTGCTGCGAGGTTTCCACGTTGCCTGCCACAACAGCAGCCGGATAGTGCGGGCGCAGCATGGAGCCTTCCGGCACCACAATGTTGATTGGACGCAGGCAGCCCGCATTCATCGGAATGTGAGCTTCCACCATGACGCGGAAGCAGTAAAGAACGGCTGCGCGGGTGACAGGTTCCGGTGCATTGAAGTTATTGGGCTTCATCGGGCTTGTGCCGGTGAAATCAACAGTTGCCTCGCGCTTGTCCTTATCAACGGTGATACTGATCTTGATGGTTGAGCCCTGATCTGTCGGGTACTCGTGGGAACTGTCAGCCAGTGCTTCGATCACACGGCGAACGCATTCTTCGGCGTTGTCCTGCACATGGCCCATGTAGGCTTGCACGGTTTCCAGAGTGAAATGGTCTGTCATTTTGCGCAGTTCCCGGACGCCCTTCTCATTCGCGGCGATCTGGGCTTTCAGGTCAGCCACGTTCTGGTGCACGTTGCGGACCGGATATTTGTGGTTGGTGAGCAGCTCAACCAGAGCTTCTTCACGGAAGTCGCCCTGGTCGACCAGCCTGAAGTTATCGATCAGGACGCCTTCTTCATCCACCCTGGTAGCAAGTGGAGTCATGGAGCCTGGAGCGGAGCCGCCGACATCGGCATGGTGACCACGGGAAGCAGCCCAGAACAGGATTTCGTTGCCGTGGTCGTCGAAGACCGGAGTGACAACGGTGATGTCCGGCAGGTGAGTGCCGCCATTGTAAGGGGCATTGAGTGCAAACACGTCCCCCGGTTTGATTTTTCCTTTGTTGAGGGAGATGATCGCCTCGACAGAACGGTCCATGGAGCCAAGGTGCACCGGCATGTGTGGTGCGTTGGCAACCAGTGCGCCATCTTGGTCAAAGATTGCACAGGAGAAGTCGAGACGCTCTTTGATGTTCACGGAGCTGGCAGTGTTCTGAAGGGTCACGCCCATCTGCTCGGCGATGGACATGAAGAGGTTGTTGAACACCTCCAGCATCACCGGATCGGCAGTGGTGCCCAGAGCGACTTTCCTCTCCGGCGGCAGAGTGCGGGTCAGAATGATGTGGTTCCTGGCGTTGACCTGCGCATGCCAACCTGGTTCCACAACGATGGTTGCGTGTGGTTCCATGATGAGGGCGGGGCCTTGCAGCTCCATCCCCGGCCGGAACGTATCGCGTTTAAGGATCGAAGCCTCCTGCCATTTGCCATTTGCATAGAAGCGGGTCTGTTCAGCAATGGTCGGGGCGCTTGCCGAGAGTTCCAGTTCCGGTTCCTGAAGGTCAGCACCGCCGCCAACGGCCTCCACTTCGAGGGCTTCGACAACGATCGTCTTGTTCTCGTAAGCAAAGCCGAACTGTTTTATGTGGTTCCAGGTGAAAGATGCGATCATGGCGTCGGGGTCACCCGTGTTCAAGTCCACAGCGATAGGGCTGTCGGTGCCGTCGTAACGCAGATGCGCACGTGGGATGACGAAAAGTTCGTCTTCCCCGACGCCCTGGTTTTCGACTTCTTTTTTCGCGTCTGTCGCAAGGCGTTGCGCCAGGCTTGCAAGAGCTGCCAGATTGTCAGTATTCAGGGGTTTGACAACTGCCTGCTGACGGGTGACGCGGATATCCGCAAGACCCATGCCGTATGCGGAGAGGATGCCAGAGAGCGGGTGGACGATGACGGTTTTCATGCCGAGGCTGTCGGCGACCATGCAGGCGCTCTGGCCACCGGCACCGCCAAAGCAGGTGAGAGCATATTCGGTGACGTCGTAGCCGCGCTGCACGGAGATTTTCTTGATGGCGTTGGCCATATTCTCAACGGCGATCTTCTGGAATCCTTCTGCAACGTCCTCGCCGGTTCTGCCGTCACCGATCTCGCCTGCCAGTGCGCTGAAGGCCGCTTTGACGTCTTCGATTGCCAGAGGCTCGTCCTGATTTGGGCCAAAGATCTTCGGGAAGTAGGAGGCGTTTAGCCTGGACGTCATGACGTTGGCATCGGTGAGAGTGAGCGGACCACCGCGGCGGTAACATTTCGGGCCAGGATTTGCGCCAGCGGAATCCGGGCCTACCTGGAAGCGACCGTCTTTGTAGTGGAGGATGGAGCCGCCGCCAGCTGCCACGGTGTGGATCATCATCATTGGCGCACGCATGCGAACGCCAGCCACTTCGGTTTCAAAGGCCCGCTCGAACTCGCCGTCGAAATGGGAAACATCGGTAGATGTGCCGCCCATGTCGAAGCCGATGAGCTTTTTAAAGCCCGCCATTTTGGAGGTTTCAACTGCGCCAACAACACCGCCGGCCGGGCCGGAAAGAATGGCGTCTTTGCCCTGGAAGAGGGAGGCGTCGGTGAGACCGCCGGAGGACTGCATAAACATCAGACGGCAGTCGGTGTTCCCGATGTTGAGCTCACCAGCGATCTGATCCACGTAACGACGCAGGATTGGGGATAGGTAGGCATCCAAAACAGTGGTGTCGCCACGGCCAACCAGCTTCATGAGCGGGGAAACTTCGTGACTGACGGAAATCTGTGGGAAACCGACCTTTCTGGCGACTTCAGCCAGTTGCTTCTCGTGCCCGGGGAAAGCGTAGGCATGCATCAGAACGATGGCGATGGAGCGTATGCCGTTTGTATAGGCTGCTTCGAGCCGGGCTTTGATCTGAGCAAGGTCCGGAGCTGCTTCAACGGTGCCATCAGCGCGGACGCGCTCATCTGCTTCCAGAACCTGATCGTAAAGGAGCTCAGGTTTGATGATCTCTTTTGCAAAGATGTCCGGGCGAGCCTGATAGCCAATTTCCAGAGCGTCGCGGAAACCTTTGGTGATGAGTAAAAGGGTGCGGTCGCCCTTCCGTTCCAGCAGTGCGTTGGTGGCTACAGTGGTGCCCATCTTTACGGCCCGGATCCGGTCGGACGGGATGGGGCTGCCTTCTGTAACGCCCATGAGATCGCGAATGCCCTGAATGGCGGCGTCTTTGTAGGCCTCAGGGTTGTCGGAGAGAACTTTATGGGCGCGTATTTCTCCTTGCGGCGTGCGTGCAACGATATCTGTGAATGTGCCGCCACGATCAATCCAGAAGTCCCACTTGCCCATTGCCATGTTTTACCCCACCTTAATTTGAAATCTTATCCTGCGATACATCTGCAAAATGTATACATATTGTCAATGTTAATATGTGAGAGGCAGAAGAGACACAGCGATTGGGATTGAAATTTACGTGGCCCGGCCTTTTAAGAGAGGCTGTGTGATCTACGTAACTATCGTCATTATGTTGCGCAAGGTGATGAGAAGCTGCGCATTTCTAACCTGGTGGGTTTGGGGTCAAAAATGAGTGATACTTTTGAGCGGAAAAATACGCACGGGCTGGGCGTTGGACCGGTTGTATCCTCATCGCATCTTGCATCGGGTGAGTTGCCTGCGCTGTCTGAGGTGGAATTTGCGATGACAATGATGGTGAATGCTTATCATCGTTGGATGGTGCGCTGTATGGCTGCGGCGGGGCAGGAAGGTTTATCCCCTCTGGAAACGTTGGTGCTCCACTCGGTCAATCATCGTGAGCGTTCAAAAACGCTGGCTGATCTGTGCCTCGTTCTAAACATTGAGGATACGCATACGGTGTCTTACGCTTTGAAGAAGCTGGAGAAGGCTGGTCTTGTGCAGTCCGGTAAGCGCGGCAAAGAGAAAATTGCCGAGATTACTCAGGAAGGGCGTGCGCTTTGTGATTCTTACAAGCAGCTGCGTGATGCTTTGCTGGTGAAGCCCGTGAAAGAGCTTGGGCTTGATGAAGCCGAGCTATCCCGGCTTGCCTCTGTCCTGCGCAGTGTGTCGGGTCACTATGACCAAGCCGCGCGGTCAGCCGCTGCAATGTGACGCAATCGCAGCGGCAACCAGTCGCCGCTTACTCAATCGACATGCTCATTGTGAGCAAGGCCCGTGTCTCCCATGAGCAACCTGATCCACCCGGGCATCTTACCGGTTCTGCGCAATGCGCCATCCACGGAGAATTCTCCCCCTCCCGTAGTTGTGAAGCTAAGATAGGATGCAAACAAGATCAGCGGCAGCTCCCATGAGGTGGCTGTGGAGAAGGAAACAAAGCCGTGATCCCATGCTCCGCTCAGCATTGCTGCGAACAGGATATAGCCTGCTGCCAGGAAACAGGAGAGACGGGTGAGCAACCCGAGGCCGATGCCAATTGCAATAGCCAGTTCCGCCAGACCTGCTGCATAAATGATCATAGCAGGGTCAGAGTAACCAAGCAGGGTGAAAAACTCCACGTGCTCCATGTGAGGGAGAGACCCGGCAAACAACTTATCCGTGAAGTGCGGCACCATCACAAAGCCAACCAGAATACGGAAGAAGGTGAGCTGCCATTGCCAAAGTGTGAGGCCACGGCCTGCTGTCTCAAATGAATTGCGCTGAATAGTGCTGAGGAACCAGATGAGATTGAGGAGAAAGGCAAAGGCAAGAGGCCAGCTGAGCAAATACGCATAATAGAGTGAGGCAATCCGCCAGGCAACGAGTTGGCACAGCAACATGCATAAAAAGCCGAGTGTGAAGTTTTTAGGCACGACGATCACGACAAAGAAGAATGCCAGCGTAAGCCATATCAGTATGGGGCGTAACGCGGATTCTGGAATTGGTGACATCAGCACTTCCAGAGAGATGAGTGCTACGCCACCAAGCAAGAGAGCTGTAATGAGAGATTGAAGCAGCCGGAAGAACGACAAATAGTGGAAGGGCCGTGCAATCTCAGCAAGATCCTCCTCTTTGCTCATGTCCTCAGTGTTTGCATCTTTTTTGTCTGCCATAGCTACCTCACAGTGAATCCCAAGCGTGGGTCATTTGTGCCAAGGTAGCGTGCTGTGCCCAGCAAGAGATATCCTGCTATTCCCGTTAGGCTTATTTGAGAGGTTACCCTACACAGGCGGCCTCTGTCAGCCTGGTTTCCTGCGTTCCGAGTGTGCAACGAACATTTGCGTGCGGATTGGCGGGGTCAACTTTAGTTGGCTTGCCAAAGTAATAGCCTTGAACAATATCGCAACCGCCTGCCCGCAGAATTTGTGCCTGCATTTCGTCCTCGACGCCTTCTGCTGTGATTAAAACATCAAGTGAACGGCCAAGACCGATGATCGCAGCAACAATTGCATCAGTGTGCGCATCTTTGCCGATGTTCTTGATGAAGCTGCGGTCGATCTTAATTTTGTTGAACGGGAAACGAGAGAGGTAGCTTAGGGACGAATAGCCGGTGCCGAAATCATCCATAGCGATGGAAACGCCCCTGTTGCCGATCTTCTTAAGTGACTTCACCACACCGGCGGTGTCGGCAATCAGGAGACTCTCAGTGATTTCTATCTCAAGGCGTTCCGGTTCTAAACCAGTTTCCTCAAGCGCTTGTGATATCTTCTGTTCGATCAGTCCTGTCCTGAACTGAGCGGGCGAGAAGTTGACGGCGACTTTCAGGGTTGGATCAACCCAGCTTGCAGCGTCAGCGCAAGCTTTCCTGAGTACGTACTCGCCGAGCGCTTCAATAAGGCCTGTGTCCTCGGCAATCGGGATGAAGACTTCTGGTGGGATGCTGCCCTTTTCCGGATGGACCCAGCGGAGCAGGGCTTCAAAGGCTTTGAGTTTGTTGTCTGCCAAGCCAACCTGAGCCTGATACACGACGGAGAATCTGTCGAGCTTGAGAGCGCGGGTCATCTCTGTTTCCAAGTTGCGGCGACGTTCCAGCTCTTCATCCATCCAGGGCTTGTACCAGGTGTAGGTGGAACGTCCATCATTTTTGGAGCGGTAAAGTGCCAGGTCAGCGCAATGAAGGAGCCGGGAAGATCTCCATCCTGCATCGGTTGCCTGAGCAATGCCCATCAATAAGGAAATCCGGATCTCTTTGCTGTCGATGACGCAGCTGGAATTGGTTGTTGCCATAGCACGCCGGGCAAGCACCGTGATGTCGTGGCTGGTGTAGTCCCCTTCGATCATCACGGCGAACTCATCGCCAGAGAGGCGTGAGACAAGATGATCAGTGAAAACGAGCCGTAATCGGCCCGAGATGATCTGTAGGAATGTATCACCAGTAGCATGGCCGTGGCTGTCGTTTACTTCCTTGAACTTATCAACGTCTATGGCAATGACGAATACAGTGGATGCTGTGATGGATGCCTTGCGGAGTGCCTTGTTCAATTCATCAGAGAAAACGGCGCGGTTTGGCAAATGAGTCAATGGATCGTTGTGTGCAAGGAAGCGGATTGTCTTGGAAGTTTTCCAGCGATCATGCAGCCCTTTCCAGGCGAACATGATGGAGGCGATAGCAACAACGAGAACCAGCAGGAATGCGAAGGCCGACCCAAAAGCGATTGCATTCATAAACAGTACAATGTCGAGCGTTGGTTTCGTGGTGAAGATAAAGCCACCACGGGTTTTCTTTTGGTCGTTTACATAAGGAATGACGACGCCAAATTTTGGAATGCGCCATTCAAACCAGTCGAAGTTGGAATAGATTGCCAACTGTCCTGAACTGAGTGCTGAGTGCCAGGCATCATAGGCGGATGCGTCGGACAGGATTTCGTTGACGCGGTCGCTGGTCATATCGCGCGGGTGCACGGCCAGCGGCCGACCGGGAGCGTTGACGACCAGCAGTTCGAACTCATCAAACTGCTCTGCCAGAGCCTGGTTGACTGCTGTGGCTTTGGCTGCCGGCAGTTTCCAGCTTGAAGAGTTGAATTTCGTGGTTGGGTCAGAACCGGAACCGCGCAGGCCAAAACTTAACGGAGATGAGGAATCCTTTTGTCCTGTGTTTTCACTGGCTGGCGCCTCAAGAGGGTGGTGTGATTTGATAATTTTTTTTGCAGTGTCGAACTCTTTTTGCGCTTCATTTTTGAATAAATAATATAAAGTCACCTGGTCTATGGCATAAAAGCATGTGGCAATGGCGCCGATAGCAACAAATACTATGCTGGCGTATAGTAATTTACGATGTGGAGGTATCGTTTCCACCTGAAATCCCCATTCCGAAACGCACGAAATAATGTGCGCTGGCAACAGGCAACTGAGAAGTCAGTTGAAGCTGTTACCTGTATGTGTACTTAATTGATAACGGATATATATATGTAAATTATTACCCATATATTTCATGGATTGATAATTTGTTGTCAGGCTCGACTGAGACCTGAACTGAAATCATGCAATGGGCACTTGTGGATAGCAGTGGGCTAATAATACCCAAGGGAAACAAACTATTCGGATTGATAAATAATTTGTTAGGTATAAACCTGATTTGCGGTGACTGAATATTTTGCTGTCTATGCAGGTGAAGTTGTCGGGCAGATTGGACAAAGAGCAGGAAGCCAATGAATTTTTGGAGCAGCTTTGATAAGATTGTAGGAGCGCTACAAACCGGTGGTACACAGTTGGTGGATCGGCTGCAGCAGCTCGTTCAATCGGTTGGTGAAGCACGCCGGAATGTTGCCTTTACGGTTGCTATGATTGCCTTGTCTGCGAAAATGGCAAAAGCCGATGGGGTTGTGACCCACGACGAAGTGGTCGCATTTTACGATCTGTTTGAAATGCCCGCGGGTGAGGAGCGCAATGTTTCGCGGCTTTTCCAATTGGCTCAGCAGGACGTGGCGGGCTTTGAGACTTATGCTTCCAAACTCTCTGTGTTATTTGCAGAAGATGAGACGACGCGCACCGATGTGCTGGATGGTTTGTTTTACATTGCGAAGGCAGACGGCGTTATTCATGAAAGAGAAATTGCATATCTGAGCCGGATTTCTGAAATCTTTGGAATTGATGCAATTGGCTTTTCGCAGGTTAAAGCCCGTCACATAAGAGGTGACGGAGATCCATATCTGGTTCTTGGCATTGATATGGCGGCGAGTGATGAAGACGTGCGCTCCAGCTATCGCAAGCAAGTACGGGAAACACATCCTGATCAGTTGATTGGTCGAGGTGTTCCTGAAGAGTTCGTCAAGATCGCCAGTGATAAACTTGCCGCTTTGAATAAAGCGTACGAGCAAATCTGCGCGGAACGGAGAATATGAGCTTTAAAACTGAGTGCGCGGTGCCTGTGCGCCTTCGCCCATCTCCCAATCACAATGAGCGTCGCGTTCCAGCTGTTGATATGCTCATCTTGCATTACACAGCTATGGACAGTGCAGAGAAGGCTGTTTCCTGGCTGCGCGACCCGCGTTCAGAAGTATCCTGCCACTATCTGGTTGATGAGCTGGGACTTGTCACGCAGATGGTACCGGAAAGCCGGAGGGCCTGGCATGCCGGTGTTTCGAGCTGGAAAGGTGAGTATGACCTTAACTCCCGCAGCATCGGAATCGAGATTTCCAATCCGGGAGATCTGGAAGAAGAGATACAGGATTATCCTGATGTGCAGATTGAAGCTGTGATCGCTCTTGCCAGGGATATCTGCGAGCGCAACAATATTTCACCAGAGCGGGTGCTCGGGCATTCTGATGTAGCTCCGTCCCGTAAACAGGATCCGGGCCGCCATTTCCCATGGGCGCGACTGGCTGAGGCTGGTGTCGGGCTTTATATTGAGCCGGTGAAGCTTGAGACTTCGAGCTTCTTTCAGGAAGGTGATGAAGGGCAGCCGATTGAAGCTTTTCAGTCACTGCTTGGACTCTATGGGTATGATGTAAGGGTCAGTGGTGTGTTTGATGAGAAGACCAGATACGCTGTTGAGGCGTTTCAGCGCCACTTCCGTCCTGCGAAAATTGATGGAATTGCTGATGCGCAGACTATTGCGACGCTGCATAGCCTGCTGAAAAAGCTGAAATCCTTCTGATTGTAATAGATATTAGTGAAATGGTGGCCAGTACATAATAGAAACACGATTGACTTACGTCGGGGAATGACATTGTTTTGCTGAAACTTTTCCTCGAATAAGGCTGGTATGCCTTGCATCAGTCTTTTTTGAGCCACAAACTAAGGTTTATGACAGTTTTTAAACATTAAAACTGTAACTTTTCGTGATCAGATCCGTCTGATTTTCGTCTCATCTTCTGAAGATAAACACTCCTGACAAAACATGATTGCCAGGAAATGAAGATGAACCTTACAAAAATAAAAAATAACGTAGTAATCCCTGTCCTCGCTGCAAGTGTTATGCTCGGTGGAGTTGTAAATACCAGCGTCTTCTTTGATACAGCAGAAGCAGCTACCAGGAAGGGAAGCTACGTCAAGTTGATTGAACGGAAAGCCAAAAAGCACGGTGTCCCCCACAGGATTGCGAAAGCCGTTGTTGAAGTTGAAAGTAACTTCAACGCAAGAGCTCGCGGTCTTGCCGGTGAAGTTGGCCTTATGCAGATTAAACCATCTACCGCACGTGGTATGGGTTATCGCGGTTCGACCAAAGCTCTTTATAAGCCAGAAAACAACATTGAATGGGGCATGCGATATCTGGCTGGTGCTTACAAGCGCGCTGGCGGAGACCTGTGCGGAACAATTTTACGCTACAATGCCGGCCACTATGCCAAGCGTATGAACCGGATTAGTGCCAAGTATTGCAAGCGCGTTAAGGCTATTATTTCACGCAGCTAAGTGCATCTTGCAATTTGGGGCGGAACCTGTAAGTTATCACTTAAAGTTTTTTTGAATTTTACGAATGTCTGACCGACGGTCAGTCTGTCTGCAAGGACATATGAGGGTGGTTGACCGGGCAAAGTCAACCACCCTAATTCTTAAAATTATAGTCGAATTTCTCGAAAATCAGGCAAACTTCTTAGCTGCTTTTGCTGGCGAGGCAGGTACCTTCACACCAGCCAGAAGTTTACCATCATCGAGTGGCTGACCGAGTGATGTTGTGACCGGAATAACGCCAGCCCAACAGGGTAGCGCGTAGTCCTCCTCATCGTCGACCGGCGCACCCTGACGGATTTTTGCTGAGGCGTGTTCAATGCTGATTGCGATGACACCCGTTGAGGCTTGTTCCTTCTCCGTCATCGGACGGACCTCACTCCATCTTCCTGGCAGTAGGTGTTCAGTAATTGCCTTGAGGGAGTTCCATGCTTCCTGATGGTCGGTCACAGGACGGGCAGTGCCGTGAATGACCGCGGTTCGGTAATTGACGGAGTGGTGGAAAGCTGATCGTGCAGCAACAATGCCGTCAATGAGTGTGAATGTTAAACAGACCTGAGAATCCTTGCTCATCTTCTTCACGATCCGCGCAGCTTTAGCACCGTGAATGTAGATGGTGCGGTCCATAACCGCAAAAGCCATGGGGATGACCATAGGGCGATCTTCGTCCATGAAGCCGACATGGACGACGAGGGAGCGCTCCAGTATTGGGAGGATTGTGTTCCAATCATAGTCCGCACGCTTACTTGTTCTGACACGAGCAAATTTAGGTGGCCTGGTTTCACTAATGCTGGTGCCTGACGCTGCTTCGAGTGTCATTTCTGCTGTCATTGTCCTAACCATTTTCGGTCCCTGGTTTTGAGCAAAACCGGCAATTCAGGACCAGTTGGCCCTGCAAGTGGTTTGAGCTGGTGCTCTGACTCCCTGCAGGGGTTTCTGTTTCATGTACGCACCATACCCCCGCTGCGGGGCGAAGATGTATTGTGCTGATACATATTTTCTGTAAAACTGGTTCTATATACAGGTCCACTTAATATAATTATGGAGTGCCAGTTGTTTGAGTATGTTGTGATGATCAATCGCGAAGTCAGCGCTCCGCTGTCGAGCCAGATTTATCAGCAGTACCGGGATGCAATTCTGAAGCGGCGCATTAATGAAGGAGAGCGGTTGCCCAGTTCACGTCAGTTAGCAGCCGGCCTTTCTGTTTCCCGTAACACCGTGAACACGGCCTATGACTTGCTGCGCTCAGAAGGTCTGATTGACGTGCGGTCTGGTGCGCGACCTGAAGTTGTGGCCTTGCCCGAGATTGAAGGGGCTGTTGCTGAAGATACAGTTCGTGAAATGGCGTCACCGCTTTCATCGCGGGGCAAGCGATTTTCTCTCAATCATCGCTACATCAACCCCTTAGGACGGGGTGTTTCAATGCAGCCGGGCGAGCCTTCGCGGGAGTTGTTCCCCAGGGAACAGTGGGCACGAAGTCTTCGGCGTTCAGCGCGGTTGCTTAATGGCAATGCGCTTGGGTATGAGCACACTTCTGGCCTGCCCGAGTTTCAGCGGGTACTGGCGCAGTATCTGGCTCAGGAGCGTGGTGTGGTTTGCTCGCCGGAGCAGGTTCTTGCATTCCCGACCACACAATCTGCGCTCTTGCTCATGTCCCAGTGTTTTTCTGAGGAAGGGGAGATCGCATTACTTGAAGAACCGGGGTATCTGGGTGCACGATCTGCCTTTTTTGCTGCCGGGTTAACTGTGCGAGCCTTAACTGAGATCGAACAGGTCGGTCGTGCCTCGCTGATCTACGCAACGCCTTCACACCAATATCCAACTGGCCGGCGCATGGAGATGAATGAGCGGCTAATGTTGTTAAAACACGCTCATGACAAAGGTGCGGTGATCCTGGAAGATGATTACGACAGTGAGTTCTTGTTTGAAGGGCGGCCGATTACGGCACTCCAGGGGCTGAGTGACCGACATTCTGTGATCTATATCGGAACTTCTGCAAAGTCGTTGATGCCGGGAATTCGGCTTGCTTATGCTGTTGTTCCTAAAGAGCATGTGGAGGGACTGGAGCTGGCACAACGGGCATCGGGTGCATTGGCAAATGTACATGTGCAGATGGCCTTTGCGGACTTTATTGAGAGCGGGCACTTTCGGGCACATCTGAACAAGATCCGCAGTGCCTATCATGAAAACGGCGTCGCTCTTTGCCACTTGATTGGAGAGCGTCTTGGTAATCAGGTTGGCATGTCCATGCCAACAGGTGGCCTGCAAACTTGCCTTTATCTGCCAGAGAATTGTGATGATGTTGCGGTTGCAGACCATATGAACCAAAGAGGCTTTGGAGTTAATCCGCTTTCCGTATTTTATCTCGGTGCACCTCAAAAGGGCCTTGTTGTCGGGTTTGCTGAAGCTAATGAGAAGATGCGGGCTGCGTTTGTTCAAGCCCTTGAACAGGCTTTGGAAACTGGGCGAGATCGCGTGCAACCGTAATTCTTTGCTTGACCTTTTTCCTCAGGCTCCGTAGTTCAGGTGCACCAGTCGGCCGGACGGTTGCTGCTACAAGTGCTGAAAGGCCGTAGTGGAGGAAAGTCCGGGCTCCATGGAGACACGGTGCCGGATAACGTCCGGCGAGGGTGACCTTAGGGAAAGTGCCGCAGAAAGCAAACCGCCAGTGCATGCATTGGTAAGGGTGAAAGGGTGGGGTAAGAGCCCACCGCGTTTTTGGCAACAAAAACGGCATGGTAAACCCCACCGGGAGCAAGACCGAATAGGGGCGGCGCGGAAGTTTACTTCCAGTCATGTTTCCAGACCTGACCGCCCGGGTGGGTCGCTAGAGGTGTCCAGTAATGGGCATCCCAGATGAATTGCCGTCGCGTACAGGGGTAAATGCCTGTGCCTTACAAAACCCGGCTTACAGGCCGACTGGTAGTTTCTTATTTATACGTCACTTGACAACTGCTTGTAGCCGGCAAAGGTGAAAAAGCTGCCCGTCAATCCACCTGCGAGCTTTCTGGTAAGCGATAACCATTGGCTTTGACGAAAATGCATATGCATAAATGAGGTGCCCCACTGCTGAACGGAGCGTTGTTCCAGTGACGACGGAGATGCCTGCCCACATTGGCGTCGAAGGACTTAGAGCTAAAGAAATCACCGCAATCCAGGTGAGAGCAGCTTTGGGGTTAGTCATTTGTATCAAAGGGCTTCGCCGATAGTAAGCCCAGTGATTGTCGCCTGATGAGAATGAACCCAGTTCTTGTGTTTTGCTGGCCCTTGCAGACTTAAAGGCCTTGAAGGGGCCAAAATAAATAACAGGCTCCTGCGACTTTAATCACCGGCAGGAGTGATGCCTAAAGTATCAGGAGACTCGTGAGGCCAAACAGAGTTAGTGATCCCCGAAAACACGAACCTGTTGCTATACCCAGTCTGAGAGATTTACCAGAGGTCCTGCTAATGGCCATCGAAGTCCGATGACGGACATGATGTTTGGTCCCGGACTGAACAGGTCGATGAGAAAGGCTGCATAAGCCAGTAAGATACCGTCAATATATGTTTGTTGAATTCAATATACACTCCCTCAACAGGATTTGGATCAGGTGATTTAAGGTTCTTGAACAAAACCTTTGTTTTTTGCGCGGGCGGTGTGGTGAGCTTTGTGCTGACCTCCGGGATTTTGTGGAGCTTGCTACGGTGGTTAGGCGTTGGCTATCTGGTGTGGCCTGGGCTCAAGTTTGTCTTTAAGCGTGAGGATATCAATTTATCAGGTGGTGCCAGCGTTTTTGTTTCTTGGCTGTCGCTCTTTCGGGATGTGGTTTTGTTAGCGGTGACCAATCCCGAAGCGATCCTGTTCTTTGTTGCCCTGTTCCCGCGAGCTATGAGCTCGGAGTTGGCCTTGTTGCCACAGGCCAGTATTCGGGTTGCAACATTTTGCGGGATTTGTGTTCTGTCTTTAAACGGCTATTCTGCATTGTCCTCCCTGTTGCGGGCGCGGTTTCTTACTCAGGCGCGGCATCGCCGGTTCCGTGTGTTGTCAGGAATCGTTTTTTGGATATGCAGGGAAACTTGCAAATGAAGTGCGGAAAAAAGCGGTTTGCGTTTGCTGGCATGAGGCGTTCTTTCTTGAAAGTTGCGAGGGCTTCGCGCAGATAAGAGATAACTGTAAGGAGACCTTTCATGAGAACAGAATTTGATCAGGAACTGGAAGAACGCCTCGTTCGCTATGCGGCTATTGATAGTCAGAGCGATGAGACGTGTCCAGAATCCCCGAGCACTCAGATCCAGCTTGATCTGCAAAAGGTGCTGCGTGCTGAGCTGATGGAGATTGGTGCCAGTGACGTTGAGCTGACCGGGTACGGCGTTGTTCTTGCCACTATTCCTGCAACTGTAGAGACAGATGTTCCTGTGATCGGCTTGCTGGCTCATGTGGACACGGCACCGGCCTACCATGCAGAAGGTGTGAAGCCTCGCGTTCATCGTGCTTATGACGGCTCTGCGATTTCCTTCCCGGATGCCTCAGAACTGTATCTGTCTCCAGAAAACTCCCGTTATCTGGGAGAAAAGATTGGTGATGACATTATCACTGCCAGCGGTAGCACGCTGCTGGGTGCGGATGACAAAGCCGGTGTTGCGGTCATCATGTGTCTTGCGCATCATTTGCTGAGCAATCCTCAGATCCCTCATGGCAAGCTGCGCATTGCTTTTACGCCGGATGAAGAGATCGGACGTGGTGTGCAAGACAAGCTGCCAGGTGATCTTGGTGCTGACTTTGCTTACACGCTTGATGGCGGGAAAGTGGGTGAGCTGAACTATGAGAACTTCTGCGCAGATGGTGCGACTGTAAAAATTTCCGGTGTGTCCGTACATCCTGGCTACGCGAAGGATAAGCTGGTCAATGCGCTGCATCTGGCGGGCAAAATCATCACTATGCTACCACATGCGACGATGACACCTGAGACGACTGATGGTCGTGACGGGTTTATCTTTATCGCTGACATGCAGGGCACGGCAGCTGAAGCGGAACTGCATTTCGTATTGCGTGATTTTGAGCTGGAAGGCCTTGAGGCGAAAGCTGATCTGTTAGAACAGGTATGTGCTGCTGTTCAGGCCACAGAGCCGCGAGCTTCCATCTCCTGCGAAGTAAGAGAGCAGTATCGCAACATGCACCATTGGCTGCGGGATGATATGACCCCAGTTGAGCTCGCAAAAGCGGCTTATGCGGATATGGGCTTGAGCGTATCTTCCAAACCGATCCGTGGCGGTACGGATGGTTCTGTACTAACTGCCAAGGGGACATCCTGCCCGAACATCTTCACTGGAATGCAGGAAATTCATGGCCCTTTGGAGTGGATCAGTGTGCAGGATATGGCTCTGGCAACACAGGTATGTCTGAAACTGGTTGAGCGTGCTGTGAAGTAAGCTGAACTTAGAGCGTATTCCCGAACAGTCACCCGGTTTTCGCATAATAATACGCATGAAAACAAAGAGTCAGATTATGATGCGTGAATGTTTACGAAAGCAAGATGCTCCGGCAACTGCTTCATGAGAACATGAAACCGTCGGCTAATATGTCGGCGGTTTTTTCTTTACCGGCTTCTGTCTGCCCGATGCTTTGAGCATGCGTTGGAAGGAGGGGCACTCCATGTGACTTGGGGCTGGGCAGTCGGCCACGTGGTGCAGGACATCGCGCAGGGCAGTAAGTTCCTTGATTTGCTGATCAATCAGGTTGGCGCGGTCACGGATCTGTTCCCGTGGGATCTGAAGCTGGCCCTTCTCAGAAAACATGCCTGCAATTTCGCTCAGTGAAAACCCACCAGCTTTGGCAAGCATGATCAGGGAGAGTTTTGTCAGGATTTGCGGCTCATACTGACGCCTGAGGCCGTGCCTCGTGAGGGACTGAATGAGCCCGACTTCCTCATAATATCGAAGCGTGGAGGGCTTTACGCCTGAGCGTTGTGTGATCTCTCCAATATCCAGCAGTTTCATACTTGACCTCAAGCTGACTTGAAGTCGTATCCTGATCTCAACGGAGTAATTTTGCAAGAGGAAAAGCAAATGAAACAAACCTACACGGAACCCGGACAACGGGTCTGGAAAGACCCCAGAGCGATTGCTCTTTTAATGGCAGCGACCTTAACAGTGATGGCAAACGCAACGATCAGTCCTGCTCTGGCTGGGCTGGAGAGGATGTTCCGGGATGATCCAAATGTTCTTTGGTTGTCCCGACTTCTGGTCTCAACGCCCTCGCTGACTGTTATTATCTGTGCCCCGCTGGCCGGAGTGATTGCAGATCGCTATGGACGGCGACCCTTGTTGCTTGCGGGGGTCCTGCTGTTTGCCGTGATGGGAAGCGCCGGTATGATCCTGCCGGATCTGATGAGTATACTGATGAGCCGGTTAGGGCTTGGCATCGCCGTTGCCATGGTGATGACGGCGCAGACAGCTCTGATGGGTGACTACTTTGTCGGCAGTCAGCGCAGTTCATTGATAGGGCTCCAGACGTCGGCCCGCAACTTTGGTGGATTTGTCTTTATCTCAATGGCTGGATTGTTGGCTGTCAGTTCTCCGCGGCTGCCGTTTGCGATTTATGGGCTTGCACTGCTTATGGTGCCATTCCTGTGGCGTTATATCAGCGAGCCGATGAAGCATTCTGCTGCTGCAAAGAAAGCAACGGGAGCAGAGAGTGATGGACCTTCGGCCTGGGCCTGGTTGCTTGCAATGCTGGCTCTGCTGCAAATGGTGACTAACATGATTTTCTTCCTCATGCCGACGCAGCTGCCGTTTTTCCTGGATGCTCAAGGCTATGACAGTGCCAGTATGACGGGTGCGGCGTTGGGGACGTTGATGTTGAGCGGTGGTACAGCGGCTCTGCTTTACGGACGGGTTAAAGCACGTCTTGGCTATAGTGGCATGTTTACATTAGCCTATGGGTTTATGGCGGTTGGCTTGATGTTGCTGACCTTTCAGGAAACCTGGGGCGTATTCCTCGGGACAGCTTCTGTGGGTACCGGATATGCGCTTGCGATGCCAAATTTTCCAGCCATTGCGCTTCAGGTGGCTCCCGGTTCCCGCCGTGGCCTAGCAGGTGGGGCGCTGACCTCCTCTGTGTTCCTTGGCCAGTTCCTCTCTGTCTTTGTTAGTATTCCGCTGATTGCAGCGGTCGGATTCGCCGGGACCTTTCAGATTGTGGCCACGGCGCTGATTTGTCTGGCCTCTATCGGTTTACTCGTCTTTATCTGGTGCTCGGTTCGCCGTGCGGCAACGGCGTTTTAAACGTCGTATATCTGGAGTTTTTTAGTTATAATCTGATATGGAGTTCATCCCTGATCCCGGACAGTTTGAAGGTAGGTATCCCAAAGCGGTGGAATGCCTGCTCAAAAACCAGCATGACCTTCTGAACTTCTACGACTTTCCGCAGATGCACTGGCAATCTATTCGCACCTCTGACCCGATTGAATCCACTTTCGCGACCATCGGGCACCGCACAAAACGCTCAAAGGGATGTCTTAACCGGGACGGCGTGCTGCACATGATGTTCAAGCTCAGCCAGTGCGCTCAAGGGAGCTGACGGAAACTACGCGGCTTTGCTGATCTGGGCAAAGTCATCACTGGCATCAGTTTCAAAGATGGCATCGAACAAATTGAGCCCGACCAAAAAGCTGATTAAGCAAAAGCTCATGAAAAAGGAATTGATCGGCAATCATAAGAACGGCGGCGCCGACTACCGCCCCAAAGCTGATCCAAAACGCGTGAAGGTGCAAGACTTCCAGGACATAAGCCTGGGCAAGGTAGCGCCCTGCAGGGTTAACGACGTAACCGCCAATGAAGCCTGGGTCAGCGTCGGCATCACTGCCGACTGTGGTGGCTCGAACAGCGCACGCGTCAAATTATGGAAGGTCGAGTTGCAAAAGCTCGTTGACGAAACCAGGCTCACGCTTCAGGTCCACCACTATCCGCCGGGTACGTCGAAATGGAACAGGATTGAGCAACGCCTGTTTTGTCACACCACCCAAAACTGGCGGGGTCGTCCGCTCAGTGACCGCATGAGCGTAGTTGAACTAATCAGTCAGTGCGACGACGACCAGATCTGGCCTCAAGGTCGGATGCGCACCCGACGAGCGAACTTATCACAAGGGTATCAAGGTCTCCAAAAACCAAATGGCACTCTCGACATTCCTGGCGACGAGTTCCACCCTGAATGGAATTACACCATCAAACCAGGAAAGCCCAAAACCCAGCGTTTATTCTTGAGTATATCCTAATTCTTTGACTATCTGAATGTTACGCCCGGCCACATGGCTTCTACGCGGCGGAGTTTGCAGAGGAAGTGCTCTTCGTCGCAATATCCGGTGTTGCGTTCCATCTTCATTGAGAAAACACCAGACAAGCCGAACGGCGCCAGGACAGTGAAGCTTCCGTTGGTCTCCAGGCGGACACCAAGAGCATAGGTCTGGACAGGATCACGTACCAACGCTTCTGCCGTGCATGTAACGGGGGTGCCGTTACTTATCCGCTTGCTGTCATGATGGAAGACATGACCTGCCTGATTGGACAGGTGCACCTGATATGGCCCGGCGCTCAGGACCTGACGGACATGGCGCAGGTAGGTGGCTTCTTTACCGGGGGCTTGCTCTGATGCATCGTAATAGATGATGTAGAGCTGGTGGTCGCCAGCCATGGCCGGTTTGCCTTTCAACGCAGTCCAAAGTGGCCATGCGATGGAAGGGCCGGAGATGCACCAGTCCGGTAGGCGAAGGGATCTGATACCCTTCA
This sequence comes from uncultured Pseudovibrio sp., assembly GCA_947502585.1. Lineage (GTDB taxonomy): Bacteria > Pseudomonadota > Alphaproteobacteria > Rhizobiales > Stappiaceae > Pseudovibrio. The sequence continues at coordinate 4,067 of CANNAV010000011.1, read as the reverse complement.
TTGCGGCGACCAGATGTGCGTTGGATCGGAGGGCCAGCTCAAGTAGCCGCTTGCGGTCCTCCTCACTGGTGAGTTGAGGGTTCGCAAGCCTTCCCTGATCCAGGTACTCCAGGTTGGCATCGGCCAAAGCTGAGTGACGCATTAATTTTGGCATAGCCCTGATGATGCCTGCACCGGTTCGTTTCAGAATATCGGGTGATCAAACCGGATCACTGATGATGCTCTGACACTTCATGTTTATGCATCTCCTGATACAAAGATTGAAACCCATGCCTCGGGAAGGTGCCTTACTCTTTCTAACTACTAAAAGATTCCAATGAGATAATCCATTGGTGGGTCGGGCTTTGGTAAACAATATTGAGGATCAATTGCGGGCGTTGTGCGGTTTGGGCACAGCTGATCATGCCAAGGCTTACAAGTGGTTGGCGTAGAAATCCCTGTTTTTGAAAGTAAAAAGCGGGATTCCGGATACGAGTTAAAATTTTGCCCCTACCAGGGGAAAATTTGTAGTTCCGGCCAGTGTTCGGTGAGGCGGTTGGCTTTGCGGTTGAAGGTTTCTTCGTTTTGCAGGACTTTGTTGGGGAGCATTTGCATTTGGAACATAGCCTCCAGTCCGAAGGGGGCTTCGATCTGGAGGCGGTCATCCTCGTGCAGGCGGGCGGCGACGGAGTGGGTTGTGGAGGCGTAATAGAGGAGAGACTCCAGAGAACAACCAAGTTTGGGATAGTCCATACCAAAGTGCTTTGGGAACCATAGATGCACCCGGGCCTGATTGCGGATTTCAACCGGAAGCCCCAACGGTGCGCAGGATTCGACGAGGCTGGTGATCACGCGGTCTTCGGCTTCATAAGAGGTGTCGGCCTCATCATGATAGATCAGGTCGTAGTCCTTTATGCCGTGGCCAGCCTCCCTGCCTGTCAGTGCGTTCCAGACATTTTGATAAATTGCACCGGAGGCAAGCCATGCATCCGGCTGCTGTGCATCTCGCAGGACCTTCAGCAGGTCATAAAGCACAGTTGAGCGAATAACCTCTTCAATAAAGTATACACGCCCCTGCTCACCTGCGCCGTGGCGAACAGGGGAAACACGAGTTGGTAACGAAGAGATCTTCCCCCTGAAAACGGGATGGCCGGATGAGGCGGATGTTTTATGAGTTAATATGGACATGCTTTTCATTTAAAAGAGATCAAGCTGCGAAGGTTGCCGTTACGACTCGCCTCCAGGAAACGGAACTAAAAGAGAATTAAATATGTACACAACCAGAACGTTATGATATCGCCCCTACCAAATCAATCCACGTATATTGTGGGCTTGGCTGCTTGCCAGAATTGTCGGGTAGATTCGCTCTGAGATTCAGGCGGATAAGCTGGACAAACGAGGATGTGGATAGTGCGAAGTGCCTTTATCGCGAATCTCTATCCGAAAACGGAAGGTCCCATTTCGGGTGCACGCGCCTGCAACCTACAGTTTTACATGGGTAGGCAGCCCAATTCGCCCGAAGGGCCAGTTCCCCTGGTTACGTATTTGTGCGAGATGCTCAGAAAACTCACTTTTGTCTTGAGATTTGGTGGCATTGGGCAGTAAACCGTTGTCGCGCAGCCTTTCGATCACACGGAGCATAAAGATGACCGAGACCCGCCTGACTATTAGACGGCCTGATGACTGGCACCTGCACTTACGTGATGGAGAGATGCTGACATCTGTTCTGCCATCGACCTCCGCAAATTATGGTCGCGCGATCATCATGCCTAATCTTGTGCCGCCTGTTGTCACCAGCCAGGACGCAGCAGTTTACCGGGATCGCATTCTGGCAGCGATTCCAGAGGGGCACGACTTCACTCCTTTAATGACGCTATATCTCACTGAGACCACCAATGCAGATGATCTGGAACAGGCGGCCAGATCCGGTCTTGTGACTGCGGTGAAACTTTATCCTGCCGGAGCGACAACCAACTCGCAAAGTGGTGTGCGCGACTTTGATAAGGTGGCCGGTGTTCTGGAACGTATGGCAGAAATCGGTTTGCCGCTTCTGGTGCATGGTGAGGTCACAGCGTCTGACGTGGACATCTTTGACCGTGAGGCGGTTTTCATTGAAACCGTACTGGACCCGATCCGCCGCAAGTTCCCTCAGCTGAAAGTAGTGATGGAACATATTACCACAGAAGAAGGCGTCAACTATGCCAAGTCCGGCGGGGACAATCTTGGAGCGACCATTACCACGCACCACCTGATCATCAACCGCAACGACATTCTTGTTGGCGGTCTCAAGCCTCACTTCTACTGCCTGCCCGTGGCAAAGCGTGAAAAACACCGCCTGGCTCTGCGTGCTGCGGCGACTTCCGGTGATGCACGTTTTTTCCTGGGTACGGACAGTGCTCCGCACCCTGACCAGAACAAACTGTGCGAATGCGGGTGTGCCGGTATCTTCTCTGCTCCAAACACCATGAGCTGTCTGGCGCATGTGTTTGAAGACGAAAGTGCGCTCGACAAACTTGAGGCCTTTACGTCTCTCAATGGTCCGAATTTTTATGGCATGGCACCTAACAAGGCCACCGTTGATCTGGTGAAGAGCAATGGGAAGGTCAGTTACCCGCACAACATTCCAACGCCGGATGGGCCGGTGACCCTCTTCAATCCGGGTTTTGATATATTCTGGAAGGTTGAGACCTAAAGAAAAGAATCAAAGCAGTTTGCACCTGATATGGCCGGAGCAAACTGCTTTTTTTGACGTTAATGCATGCGGTGACATTTCTCTGCCGCCGCTGCGAATTCCAGACCACCTACTGTGACCTGAGGGACAGCGATGTTTTCCAATTCTTTTCCTGACCGCGAAGTGATGGCGGAACTAACCGCAAAAATGCTCATGGAAATCAAGGCGGTGAACTTCCGTCCAGAGGAGCCGTACATTCTGGCTTCCGGCCTTGCGAGCCCGGTTTATATCGACTGCCGCAAGCTGATCTCCTACCCACGCATTCGTGGCACCTTGATGGAGTTTGCCGTTGCAACGCTGCTGCGGGATGCAGGCTTTGAGAAGTTTGACGCGATTGCAGGCGGCGAGACAGCTGGCATTCCATTTGCAGCCTGGATAGCGGATAAGATGGGACTTCCAATGCAATATGTGCGTAAGAAGCCAAAGGGTTATGGCCGTGACGCGCAGATTGAAGGCGACATCCATGAAGGCCAGAACGTGCTGCTGGTGGAAGACCTGACCACTGACGGAGGCTCCAAAATCAAGTTCTGTGAAGCACTGCGCACTGCGGGTGCAGAGGTGACCGACGCGCTTGTGGTGTTCTGCTATGACATCTTCCCTGAAACAAAAGGCAAGCTGGCAGAGCACGGCGTGCACCTGCATTACCTTGCCACATGGCACGACATCCTGCGCGTTTGCCGCTCCAACAACTACTTCTCTCCTGAGAAGCTGAACGAAGTTGAGAAGTTCCTCAATAATCCGCTGGAATGGTCTGCAACCAACGGCGGTATCAGCAAACTGGCGCTCTAAGTGATGCCTCAGAGCTCGTTAGTCTGACGAAAACGCAGAGCATTTACTCTGCGTTTTTTTGCCTATGATGTTGCTTTACATAATAGCCTTAAAGTTGGCTTTGCCACAAAAGCAACATGAAGCAAAAGCATATTGAAACGACAAATTTTATGGTAATTACGAAAAATTACGTTTTACAGGGCGCAAGCCTCACGGAAACCAGGTTCAGCTTAGAATTTATTTTGCGACAGACTTCAATAAGCCCGAGAAACCTTTGTGCTGAAGCAAAGGGCGCTTCCTGAACATCGTCTCTTTTTAGAGGCCCTTGCAAAAGCACTACGATAATATGGGCGGCATGCAGAGAAACAATAGTACACGTAAGGGCACCTTATGATGCCAGCACTGCTGAGTATCGGACTTGTCTTTTCTGGTCCTGTTTATGCGGGCGTTGATGGATTGGATGCCCCGCCCGACGGCATAAAGATATACTATGATTGTGAGAGTGAGTTTCGCACCCAAAGGGAGAGATATCCATGCCAGAGGTTAGCATCATTGGGATAGACCTTGCGAAACGAACATTTCAACTTCA
>CANNAV010000010.1 GCA_947502585.1 uncultured Pseudovibrio sp. | reverse complement strand
AAACCTAAAGAGAAATCCCACGATGGCTATCTCAATTTCTAAATCAGATAATTTACAGCACTATAGGGACACAATCTGTGATGGGATTGTGTCCCTATAGTGTTGCACTGGCGAGTTGAATCCGCGAGTGTATGGAATATTAAAATCACAACCACAAAGGTGTGAGGAACAACCCTTTATATCTGACGTTGGTCTTGTACGCTCAGACAAACATGATAAATGTCGCACAAACATACGTATTATTGCGGTTGCGCGGCCTGTATTTAAATTTGTAGGTTCTGCACTGAAAAAGTGGTGCTATCCAATCACTGCCAGCGGCGGCTTTCGTTAAGCCAGATCATTTTCGCTGTATGGCATCACTATCCATCTGTGCCTCCGCCATGGGGCAACTACCTTGCCAGCTTCCGCCCTTTGCGTGTGGAACTCATTTCTGGCAGTTATCGTGCATGCTCGCCCATGAGCTTTCGCGGCAGATGGCAAACAAGCGGATCATTGCTCTTGGTTGAGCTGCAAATCCACGTGACGTGCACACTCGGGCTGCATGTGTGGATATCTGCCAATAAACAGGACCAGTATGACTGATCAAACCTGCGCGGATCTTATCCCGGCCCCCGATGGGCCGACCAATCTTGTTGAGACTGATTATGAAGTGGGGCAAGACAATATTACGCTACGTATCGCTGGTTTTGCGTTCGACTTCCATAACGTGGTTTTCACTATTTCCAGTATTACCATAGCAGCTTTTGTTGCAATTACTCTGCTTTACAAGGACGCTGTTGGTCCGATATTTGTCGATCTACGCGTATGGCTCACTTCCAGTTTCGACTGGTTTTTCATAATTACCGGAAATATATTAGTATTGCTTTGCCTCTTCCTGATTGTGTCTCCACTGGGAAAGGTTCGCATTGGCGGCAGAGATGCAAAACCAGATTACAGCTACGGTGAATGGTTCTCTATGCTGTTCGCTGCAGGCATGGGCATCGGCCTTGTCTTTTACGGTGTGGCTGAGCCACTTGGCCATTTCTCTTCCATTACCTCTGGCAGCAGCTGGGCCCCCCTTGGCGGTGAAGCGCTGAGCGGTGCGGAAGCCGAACGCCTTGCCATGGCCGCAACCATCTTCCACTGGGCCTTGCACCCATGGGCGACTTACGCTGTGTTCGCTCTGGGTCTGGCTCTGTTTGCCTATAACAAGGGCCTGCCGCTGACCGTCCGCTCTATCTTTTACCCAATTCTGGGCGAGCGCGTTTGGGGATGGCCTGGCCACATGATTGATATTCTGGCTGTGTTTGCCACCTTGTTTGGTCTGGCAACCTCTCTGGGTATTGGTGCTGAGCAGGCAAACGCCGGTTTACATCATCTGTTCGGCCTGGAAATCAACACCACAACCAAGGTCATGCTGATCATTGCGATATCCGGTATTGCACTTTGCTCCGTTGTTATGGGGCTGGATAAAGGGATCAAGCACCTTTCCACCTTCAACGTGATCACTGCTGCTTTGCTGCTGGGGTTTGTTTTGCTGGCCGGCCCGACACTCCACATTTTACAGAAGTTGTTTTGGAATCTGCAAGCCTATCTGGAATACCTGCCAGCGCTTTCCAACCCGGTTGGCCGCGCTGACGATAACTTCCGTCAGGGATGGACAACTTTCTACTGGGCCTGGTGGTTCTCCTGGGCTCCCTTTGTTGGTATGTTCATCGCACGCATCAGTCGTGGGCGTTCTGTTCGTGAGTTCATGATATGTGTGCTGGTTATCCCAAGCGTTGTCACCACCCTATGGATGACAGCATTCGGCGGCACTGCAATTGAGCTGGAGGCAACATCCGCCCTTGGCAAGATTGCAAGTGCGGCGACTGAACTTCAGCTGTTTGAACTGTTGAGCAACCTGCCGCTCAATGAAATCACATTTGTTCTGGGTGTTGTCCTGATCATCACATTCTTTGTGACGTCTTCAGACTCCGGTTCTCTGGTGATCGATACCATCACTGCTGGTGGCAAGGTGAATGCGCCGGTTCAGCAACGCATTTTCTGGGCGGCACTTGTTGGTCTGGTAGCAATTGCATTGTTACTCGGCGGCGGTCTGTCCAGCCTGCAGGCGATGACCGTTTCAACCGGCTTTCCGTTTGCGATTGTCTTGCTCGGTACATGTGTTGCTATCGTCAAAGGCTTAAGTACCGAGCCCGGATAATTGAACGTTACAACTGGCTTCAAAAAGCGGGGGAGGCTGTTCCACTGCTTTTTTGTCTAAAATATTCGTCCCGGGACAGGTTAATGAATCGTTGCTGCTAACTTTTTGGCAACAGCTCGCATGTTGGCGGGTAATGGAATATAGCTGGATGAGATAGCTGTACCGCTTGCCTGTCCGCTCAAAACAAATTCAGCAAATTCCCGCAGAGCCGTGCCAGTTTTTACGTCAGGATAGATTTTTTTTGTTACCAACCAGAAGAACGAGACGATCGGATACGCGCCCGGGGCTTCCGGATTATGGATTTCATCGATGGAAAGCGGATCACCGCTTCGGATGATCTTTTCAATCGCTGCTTCACCGGAGTTCAATGAGGGGGCCACGAAGTTGCCTTTTTGGTTTTCAACAAGAGCCATCGGAATTCCCAGTATGCTGCCAAAGGCTGAGGGGGCGTAACCTATAGAACCGTTTGTCTCTTTGATCCTGGCGACGACCTGAGAGGAGCTGGGCACGAGAACAGTGCCTTTCGGGAACGTCTCCAGCGGCAGGATGCTGGCGAACTTTCCAGACCATGCATTTTTAGCGGTGTGCAGATGTCTGGAGAGGGCGAGGTTTGCACCGCTGGCATCACTGCGGCCAACAATGGTGATCTTCAGCTTTGGAAGGCTCAGGCCCGGATTGACCATGCGTATTTCGCGATGGTTCCAGTACTGAATAGAGCCGTCGAAGATGCCGGATAACGCGTTGCGCGTCAGCTTCAGGTGCCCGATCCCCCCAATATTATAAAGGATGCCGAGCATACCTGCGGTGATGGGGATTTCCAGCAGTTTGTCTTCTGTGGCAACTGGCTCATCAGCCGTGTCTGTATCAGGGTCCCGCGCCAGGATTGCCTCAAGCGGTGCACCGGAGACGGCGAAGTCCACCTTGCCAGACTGTAAAGCCAGTACCCCTGCCCCGCTACCGATCGGGTCGTATCGGATATCGATATTGGGATTTGAAGTCTTGAAGAGGCGCAGAGTTTCATTGAGCAGGACATCAGGATACATGGACCCCGCTCCGCTTAACTCCTCGCAGGGTTCTGCCTGGGCGCAGCTGTCCTGAGCCTTTGATAAGTTAATCAGAAAACCGGTTGCCAAAAGAGAATGGAACGAAGCAACCAAAATATGAACGCACAGTTTTGAAGAGACCCTGGTGAGCATAGCACATCTTTCTCACAGATTTACCAAAATGCAGACGCTGTTGTGCGTCGTTTTCATGCTGATGGGCATTTATATAACTGCCCTTACAATGCCCTCATAGCTTATATTTCATGAAGGCTTTCTCTGTGTGGGCTGCAATATTCTTTGAAAACTTTAGTTATGAAAATACAGTGGCGGTGCAGGCATTGCAAAGGGGGCAATCTGGACGAGTAGTACGCTGTTCCGGCTTTCCAGGGAGTTTAGCGGCGCACTGTCTGTCGGGGTGATTTCCGGTAGTGTGCTGACCGTGCTCATCAGCATTGGAGCCATGCTGTTTGATATTTATGACCCGGTCGACTGGTGCACACGGCGGTTTTGTCTCTGGTCATCGTCACCACTGTTGCGGCGATGGCGGGTGCGACGGTTCCGGCAGTGCTGGGCAAAACAGACATTGATCCGGCGGCGGCAACGGGCGTTTTTATCACCACCGGCAATGATGTGCTTGGGGTCTTTGTGTATTTCACGATTGCCAGTTTTCTTTATCTCTAAAGCATGTTGCGTTCATATAAATTCACGCATCCAGCCCTGGTTCCCTGTTTTCATGCGATTGTTACCCAAAAACAGGAGCCCACTTTTCGGGGATACGTTAAAGACCTGAAAGCAAAACCGGGGCTTGTGGCCCCGGCGTTTTTTTTCAAATCAGCGCTGCGCAGCTGCTGGTTTTGCGCGGCGTGGTCTGCCACTCTGGCTGCGGTTTGGGGCGCTTTTCCGGGCCGGGCGATCATTTGCGTTTGGTTTGCCGCCACGACCACGACCTGCATCAGGCTTGGCACCGGCAGGTCTTGCGCTTGGCTCACTTGCAACTTTGGTACCATGTGCGGAACCGGAGCGGCCTGCACCACCGGGTGACCGGCGACGGTTGCCTTGTGGGCGTTTGCGGCGCTTGAGCTGTGTTTGTTCACTCGTTGGGTCAAACGCAGGCATTTCGCCGGACGCGCCGTCCCAATCGCCGTCGTCAGACAGAATTTTGCGGCCAATCAGGCGTTCAATATCCCGCAGGTATGGCTGTTCGGTTGCATCACACAGGGAGATTGCCATGCCGCTCTTGCCAGCGCGGGCTGTACGGCCTATGCGGTGGACGTAAGCTTCCGGCACATTTGGCAGCTCGTAGTTGATCACGTGGCTGACGCCATCAATATCAATGCCGCGGGCAGCGATGTCTGTTGCCACGAGGATTTTGATGGAACCACTTTTGAAGCCATCAAGTGATCTTTCACGCTGGCGCTGGCTCTTGTTGCCGTGGATTGCCGCTGAACTCATGCCTGCTTTGTCCAGATGACCACTGACACGGTCTGCGCCGCGTTTGGTGCGGGTAAAGACGATAGCGCGTTCTATATCTTTTTCCGACAGGATTTCCTGCAGAGCTGCCCGCTTTGAGCTGGAATTGAGGAAGCGAACGGACTGTTCGATTTTCTCAATCGGACGGGAGACCGGTGCTACCGAGATTTCACAGGGGTTGTTCTGGAATTCTTTAGCAAGCTTGCGGATCTGGTGCGGCATGGTTGCAGAGAGCAGCACAGTCTGGCGCACTTTTGGCAGTTTGCCAAGAATTCTGCGGATTGCCGGGGCAAAGCCGAGGTCCAGCATCTGGTCGGCTTCGTCCAGTACAATTGTTGTGGTGGCGCCAAGTTTTATGCCGCCGGTGCTCATGTGGTCTTCCAGACGGCCCGGTGTGGCGATCACAATGTCCAGGCCTTTGGAAAGGGCGCGCAGCTGTGGGCCGGGTTTCACGCCACCAAAAATCACCGCAACAGAGGGGCCGATAAACTGCCCATAGGTGCGTACGCTATCAGCGATTTGGGAGGCAAGCTCGCGGGTTGGCGCAAGAATAAGCGCACGGCAGGTGTGCGGTGCTGGTTTTTTGCGATCCTCGGTCAGACGGTTCAGCAGGGGCAGCACGAATGCTGCGGTTTTACCGGTGCCTGTTTGAGCAATGCCAAGGATGTCCTCGCCCGCTTTCATGTGCGGGATAACTTCGCGCTGAATTGGGGTCGGGGCTTCATAGCCCTCTTCTTTTACGGCGCGCAGGATTGGTTCTGCTAAGCCAGCTTCGTCAAATTTCTTCACTCTCGTTCTTCCAAGATGTGCAGAGCACACCCCCTGCCATGGGGACAGGAGTTTGCTCATAGATTGAACGCCAGCATGTCCCACGCAGACAGATATCTACGCGGTCAGACTGGCTAAAATTGAGATCCATGGAGTTTGAGAGGTGACTTTGAAAGCGACCTAGAAACGCTGCGGACCACGGTGCGTGCCCGTGTTACATCCCACTCGAGCAGGCTGCCTTTTCAAATATGGTGAAGGCAGCGGGGTTACGCTCCGAGCATTTGCCCGATAAGCGCATAATCGCTTGATATAGGCAAATACACGGGAATGCAAGAGGTGGGGAGGAAATGACCCGTGCAAAGTTCCCTCATCGCCGTCATCCGGCACATGATGCTGGAGCCAGAGTAACCACCCAAAATCTCATGCGAAGTCCCGGCACAGATCACGCCAGAATGGGTTAAGCATTTCAATTAGCTTTAGTTTCCGCGCTCGCCTGCAACGCTTCAGCTTTTTCTCACGAACGTCGGCCTCACTAATGCGTTCAGACTCTTCCTGACAGACCAGCTGGGAAACATCATACCGAACCGTAATCGAGGTTGCTGCCTCCTCCCAATGCTCATGGATGCAACGTGCCAGATTATTGGCTACACCCTTAAAGAGTATCCCGTTCTTCGGCTCGCCATGATGTCTTCCGGAAATTTCACAAAGACGGTTGAGCTGCTGGACAAGGAAGTCTCCTCCAGTAACAATCCAGAATGACCGTCCGGCATGGTACGTTCTTGATGTATGGGAGGTACATATCAAATGACAGAGCCAGACAGCCAAGCTTGCAATCTGTGCTGATGCCTGTTTTGATAAGTCGTTGAGCAAGGATAAGGCAGCTGAGCGTTTGGATCGGGAAAGCAAAGCGGCTGTTCTTGCCATTGCGGAGCAAATGAGTGCTGATGGGGTAATGAAGCAGCTGGAAGCCTTTGCAGCAGCCAACAATCCGGCCTCTTCCAACGTCTTGCGCACCTGTGGTTTCTGCCAGGATGAACCGGGTACAAAGACTGTGCAACTCATCGGCAACCTATTGACGTTGCATCGTTTTATTCTGACGCTCTAAGTCCGGTCTTACCAGGATAGTATCTCGGAGCTGCGCTACTACAGGCGATCTGCTGCTCTTTCACGCTTATGTTTGATCTGAAACCGGGCCAAACCATCATAGCCAGGCAGAAATCCAATAATGTAAAACAGCAATGCCCCATTGACCGGCTCTTGCTCCAGCCCTCGACTCATCACGCTGTACAAAATCACCACGGGAAAGATGACTGTCAGATTCTGATAGGACATTGGTCCATTTTGACCCCGGCAGTGTCCACTGTCTATGATTAATGAATCACCTTTAGGTTGCACATTCCCGGCACTCTAAGAAGATAGTCTTTGCATTGGCCCAGTACGCACAAGCCGAATTTCCTGAGCTTCTCAACACTCTTCTTTATGCCCTGAGAAAAGCTGCGTCGAATACTCAATCACGATTTGATCGTCCTCAGTCCTGTACTCTTGCAGGACCTGGTCAAGCTCATTCAGAAAAACTCCGTTGCTTGCTTTAATAGCTGCCTGCACTTTTGAGGAGGATTGGGCCATTTCAATGAAACCTTGATGTGACATGGAACGAGCCCAGGGGAACCGGCGGACAACTGCCTCGGCAAAACCAGCCCTTTGCATTTCCTGCGCATAGTTGAATCTGCGGTAATCTCTGGAATAGCTGCTATTATGTTTTTCGATCAGCGATTCATAGGCTTGTATGAAAGCGCTGCCTTCCAGTTGCCGGGGGATTGAAAGCTATGTGGGGAACGACGATGTGACGGTCACCGCAGAGGCGGGCGGGTTTGCCCGTGTGATGGTGCAGCTCAATCAGGAAGTTTCCAAAGGCCAGCTGCTTGCCACAATGACAAACGCTTTCGGCGATGTTGTTGCAAAGTACACTGCACCTTGTGATGGCCGCGTGCTTTCCGTTTGCACAACTCCTTTGCGCGAGCCTGGTTCGACACTCGTGCAGATACTGCGACGGGTGTAGATCTAAAAGTGAGAGCAGGCCTCTTGAAACTGGCCTGCCTCGTCTTTCAGTTACGCATATCGTTTTGCGCCGACAACGCATCCAACCACAATAAATGTCGCTGCAATCATCATTGAGGATATTGTCTCCTGAAGCAGCAATGCAGCGAGCATGAGGCCAAGGAATGGTTGCAAAAGCATGAGTTGCCCCACGCCTGCTGCCCCGCCCAATGCCAGCCCGCGATACCAGAACACAAACCCGACCAGCATTGAGAAGACGGAAACGTATATGAGGCCATACCACGCCGTAGACTGACTATCTGGCAGCTCTGCTGGTACACTCACGATAGCCGCTGTCAGCATGAACGGAAGGGCCAGCACAAGTGCCCATGAAATGACCTGCCATCCTCCAAGCTTTCTTGAAAGTGTTGCCCCTTCGGCATACCCAAGGCCGCACACAATAATTGCGCCGAGCATGTAAAGAGAGCCTGACAGGGAGCCGTCAGTATTTTGCGAAAGCGCAAACGTTGCGACTGCCAGACTGCCCACGGCGGAGAACACCCAAAAGAATGGTTTTGGTCTTTCCCCTCCTCTCAAAACAGCGAATATCGCCGTTGAAAGTGGTAAAACTCCCATCAGAACCAGCGACTGCGCAGCTGTCATCTGCGCAAGTGCTAATGCAGAAAGCAATGGGAATCCAATCACCACGCCGAATGCGACAACTGCCAATGATATGACATCCTGCCGTTTCGGGACGGGCTGTCTCAACACGATCAGCAACACAATGCCCAGCAGTGCTGCAATCACTGCGCGCATGCTTGTCAGAAAGAATGGCTCAAATCCACTGACTGCAATGCGTGTTGCGGGCAGCGAACCGCTGAAAATTATGACACCGAGCAGACCGCTTCCCCAGCCTGCAGAGCCTCTTTGCGCCAGTGATGCTTGCATCATTTACCTCCGTTTTCTCTTTTTTAGCGTGGTGGGGCTAGGCAGAACAGTCACAAATCAATACAATCATGACAAACCGTACTGCTACAATCACCAATACAGCAGGAGAAATGCGAAATGGCTTATGGGCAGCAAACACAACGTGTTATGCAATCAGTACGCAGCAAGATCAGCAGTCGCGCGCTGGAACCGGGTGAGAAACTGCCGAGTATCCGGGGTTTTGCCTCAACAATGCATGTCTCCGCCTCCACAGTGGTTGAAGCATATGACCGGCTAGCAGCAGAAGGGATTATCTTTGCGCGCAAAGGGGCCGGGTTTTATGTATCCCCCAGGACTCAGCCCTTCGCGGTTTCAGAGATTGGACCACATCTGGACAGGGAGATTGATCCGTTCTGGGTCTCGCGTCAGTCGCTGGACACCGGACTGGATATGCTCAAGCCCGGATGTGGCTGGATGCCTGCTGAATGGATGCCGAATGCATCTCTGCGCAAAGCCATTCGGAATTTGAACAGGGCAGATGATCATTTGCTTTCAGACTATGGCGGCACTCGCGGGGCCAGCAATCTGAGACGGCTGCAGGCCCGACAGTTTGCGGCAGAAGGAATTGAAGTTGATCCAAACCAGATTCTGTTGACAGGATCCGCAACCCAATCCATTGATCTGCTTTGCCGGTTTTTGCTGCGCCCCGGCGACAAGGTTCTTGTCAGTGATCCGTGCTACTTCACTTTTCAGGCGATCCTGAAGGCGCATCGGATTGAGATTGTGAGTGTGCCTTACACAAGGGCAGGTCTGGATTGTGAGCAGTTTGAGCAAGCGATTGCAGAGCATAAGCCACGCTTTTATATCTCTAACTCCTCCTTACACAATCCCACGGGCGTAACACTCTCCCCACAAGCAGCGCACAAGATCCTGACCATTGCAGCTCGCCACGATCTAATACTCATTGAGGATGATGTATTTGCAGAGTTTTTGCCGGAAACGACGCCTCGCTTGACGGCTTTGGGCGGCTTTGATCGCGTTATCCGTCTTGGCAGCTTCTCCAAGACGCTTTCGGCGTCCGTACGGTGCGGATACATCGCGGCCAGACCGGAATGGATAGAGGCGCTGGTTGACTTGCAAGTGGCTACCAGTTTCGGCGGCCCAGGCCCGATTGCGACAGAGTTGATCTACTCCTGCCTGAGTGATGGTTCCTATCGAAAACATATGGAGGCGTTGCGCGTTCGCCTTGCCAAAGCACGGCGCGAGGTTTCCGCCAATCTGGCCGAGTTGGGCATTCAGACCTGGCTGATGCCAGAGGGCGGATTTTACCTTTGGTGCTCATTGCCTGAAGGCATCGATTCAGCCGACCTTGCCCGCGCAGCCCTTCAGCAAAGCATGGTTCTCGCCCCAGGCGATGTCTTCAGCCCAACCCAATCCATGGGCGGGTTTATGCGTTTCAACGTCAGCCAGATGGGAAACCCGATGGCCTACGAGATTTTGGCGGATGCGATGTGCAATCTGTGACGATCTTTCCTTTCTCTCAAAAATACCCCTGAGCTGAACTCCGGGGTATTTTTGCCCCTGTTCAAAGAGTTAAATGTTTAACAGGATGGTGCTGAGTTGAGTTCGCAAGGGTGGGTTGTCTGCGAGTTGGAGTTGGATGGAGGTTGCGTTTTTGGCAGATTTACTGAGTTGAAGAGAGGCTCCGGTTTGCCCGGTGAGTTTGCCATGCCCAGCAAGCTCTTTGAGTGCGCTTCGTGAGATACCCAGTTCCTGTGCGAGCAGTCTGTCCAGACGGATGCTGACAGGAAGGTCTGCGTTCAGGGTGATTTCAAGATGGGTCCACTCCTCAACTTCACCTTCCACGATTTGCTTATGAACGGCGATTGCCGTTTCACTTTCGCCTGGCCCTGCAACGGCTGGCAGTCCTGACCGGTCAAAAGCGACCTTTCGGATCTGATGCGGGCAATTGATTTGCAGTGCTTCGAGTAAGTCCGGGGCAATCTGCTTGCAGTTGCGGCGTTCAAAAACTGGCCTGTTCCACGTGGCATCACAGGACGTGCATTTGTAGATAAGCCATGCGTCCAATCTGGTGCCATTTGCATTCAGACGAAACTTCCCCGATGGCTTAAAGGGTTTAAGAACACCGCAGTTCTTACAAGGGATGACCGGATGTGGTGGGGTTTCTGATTGAAGTGTCCAGACGCATTTAAGCGATTTCGACATGCTTTAAGATTTCCACTTGTCAAAAGCGGATGCCAGCATGACGCCGTTACAGCACACGGTAAGGCTAAGGATTTAAAAGAATGTAGCGCACAAAAGCGCAGGGGCAGAGCCAGAAATCACGAGGCCAAACCGGTCTCATGCCACCATCCCCGCAACAGAAAGCGCGCCGCAAAAGGATACCTCTTGCGGAACAATGACAGACTGAAAGAGACCGATGATTACATAGGCAAAATTGATTTCTCGCGTTGATAAATGAGGCTTAAAACCTAGCAAAACGCACAAACCAATGAAAGAAACTTTGAACGCTCCGTAACCTTCCGCGGGTTATTGTGGCTTTGCAGCAACTTTTATCTATGCCCTGACAAAGATTTTCCCGACATAGACAGGTTAAAACCCCGATGCAGGTGCGCCGGGGTCTTTTTTCGAGCCGCTATGTTTAGCCTGTAGTTTTTGCGTTGGATTTAAGCTTTTGCTTTAGTGGCCTTTTTCGCTTTTTCCTGCGCAAGGTCTACAACGTCCTCCGCGCGGCCCTCTACGTAGACGCGACCATAATAACCGTCGAGAAGGAGCTGTTTGATCTCATTGATCAGTGGGTAGCGCGGGTTAGCGCCGGTACACTGGTCATCAAATGCCTCCACTGCGACCTCGTCCAGCTTCACCATGAACTGCTCTTCCGGGATACCGAGATCTTTGAAACCTGCTGGAATCTCGAGAGCTTTCTTTACGCTTTCTATCCAGGCAACCAGTTTCTCAACCTTTGCATCACGGCTGTCTCCATCTGAAGTGAGGCCCAGGTGGTCAGCAATATCACCATACCGGCATTTTGCCTGAGGACGCGCATATTGCGAGAATGCAGTCTGTTTGGTTGGGTTGTCATTTGAGTTGTAGCGGATCACGTTAGAGATCAGCATGGCATTGGCCAGACCGTGCGGAACATGAAACGCTGCACCTACTTTGTGCGCTATAGAGTGACAAACACCGAGGAAGGAGTTCGCGAATGCGATCCCTGCTATGGTCGCGCCATTGTGCACTTTCTCGCGTGCATTCGGGGATTCAGCACCTTTCTCGTAAGACACTATGAGGTTTTCTTTGAGGAGTTTGAGAGCCTGCAGAGCCTGGCCGTCAGAATACTCGTTTGCCAGAACAGAAACATAGGCTTCTGTTGCGTGGGTGATGGCATCAATGCCACCAAACGCTGTCAGAGACTTCGGCATGTTCATGACAAGGTTCGCATCCACGATTGCCATGTTTGGTGTGAGTTCGTAATCCGCAATTGGGTATTTCATGTCGGTTTCATCATCAGTCACCACCGCGAACGGGGTTACTTCAGAGCCGGTACCAGAGGTGGTTGGAATTGCAACCATCTTGGCTTTTTTGCCCATTTTGGGGAACTTGTAGATCCGCTTGCGGATATCCATGAAGCGCAGTGCCAGATCAGCAAAATCAACTTCCGGATGCTCGTACATAACCCACATGATCTTTGCTGCATCCATTGGGGAACCACCACCAATTGCAACGATCACATCTGGCTTGAATGCTTTACAAAGGTCTGCACCTTTGCGCACGATGGAAAGTGTCGGATCAGCTTCGACTTCGTAGAAGACATCTGTTTCCATGCCCAGACCTTTGAGAACACGAACAGTCTCATCGGCGTAGCCGTTCTTGAACAAGAACCCGTCGGTTACGATCAGTGCTCGTTTTTTGCCTTCCAGATCACCCAGAGCGATTGGCAGGCAGCCGCGACGAAAGTAAATTGATTCAGGCAGTTTGTGCCACAGCATGTTTTCAGCTCGCTTCGCAACGGTCTTTTTATTGATCAGGTGCTTTGGACCTACGTTCTCGCTGATGGAATTACCACCCCAGGAACCGCAACCCAATGTGAGGGATGGTGCGAGGGAGAAGTTATAAAGGTCACCAATGCCACCGTGGGACGCAGGAGAGTTGATGAGAATACGGGCGGTCTTCATACGCCGGCCAAATTCTTTCACACGATCTGCGCAGCGGTCCTGGTCTGTATAGAAGACAGAGGTGTGACCAATGCCGCCCATGGTGACGAGCTTTTCAGCGATATCGCAGGCATCTTCAAAGCTTTTTGCCTTGTACATGGCAAGCGTTGGAGACAGTTTTTCATGCGCAAACGCTTCTGTTTCGCTTGCCTCGGTAACTTCACCAATCAGGATCTTGGTGTCTTCAGGAACTTTTACCTCTGCCATTTCAGCAATTTTTGATGCTGGCTGTCCAACGATAGCGGCGTTCAGGCCGCCGTTTTTCAGCAGTACATCTTTTACAGCCTGTAACTCTTTGCCCTTGAGGATGTAGCCTTTATGGCTGGAGAAACGCTCTTTCACCTCCTCGTAGATTTCTTCCACAACAACGACAGATTGCTCAGACGCACAGATCACACCGTTATCGAAGGTCTTGGACATGAGGACAGAAGCAACAAGGCGTTTCACGTCCGCAAACTCATCAACTACAACCGGAGTATTACCCGCACCCACTCCAATGGCTGGTTTACCGGAAGAGTAAGCTGCCTTCACCATGCCCGGGCCACCGGTTGCAAGGATCAGGTTGATCTCATCATGTATCATCAACGCATTGGAGAGTTCCACTGTTGGAACGTCAATCCAGCCGATGATGTCTTCTGGCGCACCAGCTTTGATTGCGGCGTCCAGAACGACGCGGGCAGCTTCATTGGTTGCCAGTTTTGCACGTGGGTGAGGACTGAAGATAATGCCGTTGCGGGTCTTCAAAGAAATCAACGCTTTAAATATCGCTGTAGATGTTGGGTTTGTGGTCGGAACGATACCGCAGATGATGCCTGTTGGCTCTGCAATGGTGATGGTACCAAAGGTGTCATCTTCATCAAGAATACCGCAGGTCTTTTCGTCCTTGTATTTGTTGTAGATGTATTCGGAGGCAAACTGGTTTTTGATAACCTTGTCCTCCATCACGCCCATACCAGTCTCTTCCACAGCCATGCGGGAGAGTTGGATACGGGCATCTGCAGCAGCTAAAGCAGCTGCACGGAAAATCTTATCTACCTTCTCTTGCGTGTATGTAGCATAAGTCCGTTGCGCTTTCTTTACCCGTGCAACCAGGGCATCTAATTCTTCGCGATTAGTGACAGGCATTCTCTTCTCCGTAGGCAAGGTCCGAAGCAGAAACGCGACAAACTATCGGTACTTGTCACAGCACAGTTCCAAGGAGGAAACCGTTCTTCTGTTCGACACTGGCATTATTGGATCACACTGGACTTCAGTCGCATGATATAAGTCAAAAATCAGAGATATATGAATAGGATGTCATAAAACTGAGCATTTGAAGATTACATTCCGACGCTGAAATCGCCGCAAGTGTCAAACTATTCGTTTATTGCATAGCATTGCATACAGTTATCACCCGCAATCAAGTGATATTATATATTGTTTTCAATTCCTTAATCCTATGCAGGACTCCACTTATGACTGTGAGGTATATAGCGATATGTTTATAAGACAAGTACTCTGTCCTATACTGTTCGAAGGTTATTTTCTGCAATATTTTGCCAGTAATTTCACCTGGTTCTTGTGAATAGTGCGCTCTGGCTGCAAAAATGACGATACTACCTGTATTTAATGTGACTAATTATTACAAATTTTATGGGTCTGGCAGGTATTGGCGACTTACTGGTCCCAAAACGGGCAGGAAGCTGTAAAGGTATTGTACTTGCCACCTATAGGATGGCGCAGCTCAAGCGCCTGTGCGTGGAGGTGCAATCGCTCTGAAAACATCAGTGCCTCACCGTCTGCGTAGAAACGATCTCCCACGATTGGATGACCAAGCGCGAGCATATGTACGCGGAGCTGATGAGAACGGCCTGTGACTGGCACCAGCTTTACAAGACTCGTCGCTTCCTCGCGGCGGACAACTTCCCATCGAGTAAGCGCTGAACGGCCCAGCTCATGATCAACCATCTGCTTTGGGCGATTTGGCCAGTCACATCTCAAAGGGAGGTCAACCTCCCCTTGATCCTCGAAGACATGCCCCCACACGCGGGCAATATATGTCTTTCGCGTCATACGCTTTTCGAACTGAAGCCCGACATGACGGTGTGCGTCTTTGTTCATGGCCATAACAAGCAGGCCAGAGGTGTCCATATCCAACCTGTGGATGGTTGTTGCTGTTGGATAGATGGATTGTGCGCGGGTTTCCAGACAGTCCTTATGCTCTTCTGCGCGACCGGGAACACTTAGCAAACCACCTGGCTTGTTGAGGACCAGAAGCTGCTCATCCTGATGGACGACATCAAGAAAAGGCTCCATAGGCGGTGCGTAGATAAAGGATGGGCTCGGACTGTTCATGAGGCGCTTATAACGGCTTGCGGGCAAACGTCAACGGATGAGCCACTGCCTGTTTGTACGAGACAGCGACGGCCCCATATAACTGTCAGTATCCTGTTTTATGAGGCTCTCATGATTGGCAATTTTAATTCTGAGTTTGAAAAGGTCACTGACTATTGGTCACCTGGCGTCGTCGCTTAAGTGAACGACCAGTATGTTAAGGTCGCCAGGGTCAAAGGAGATCTCACCTGCCGCGACAAAGCACACGGGCGATGTTGTGACTGAGAAGACGAAGTCTTTGGCAGATCAGCTGGCATAACGCCCTACTAAGGCAGCAGGCCTAATCCCGAATAAGCGGAATCTGGTGTCTTTACATTCAACGCATGCTGAATTACGCTTACGTTAACACGATGCCTGACGCGTAATACGTAGTGTGCTACCTGGAACACCTCAGGCATCTGCCTGGATTTTTCAAACACTGTAATTTAACAGATGGAGGGAACAAATATGAGCATGGACGCACTTTTGACGGACCTGAAAGGCCGCGTAGAATCCAGTGACTTTGACAGCTCAATCAAGTTTGACTGTGGTGACAAAGGTGTTCTGGTGATTGATGGCAATTCCATCTCCACCGACAACAAAGACGTTGATTGCACAATCGGTGTGGACTTTGAAGACCTTCAGTCTCTGATTGCTGGCGATCTGGATCCTACAGCGGCATTCATGCAGGGCAAGTTCACTATTGATGGTGACATGAGCGTTGCAATGAAGCTTAGTCAGCTGATGTAATCTCAGCTGCCAAAAGATCGTGCATTCGGGCCACATGCCCGGATGCCACATAGACTAAAGTCTACGCATTTTCCTGCATTCTATGCTCGATAAGTTGCTGCAAAAACATCGCCCAGTGCTCGATGTAAGACTGCTTATCTTCTTCCTTCATAAACAAACCATCTGAACTGATCAGGCCTGTCATCATCTGACGTGAAGCTGTGATGAGCGTCCGCACGATTGTCTGACTTATTTTATTGCTATCAAAGATCGCCAGAATTCGTTCATCGGTAACTTTTGCGAAGTTGTCGAAGGTGGGTTTGATGCGGCGACGCAGCGAATCTTCTGTTCGCGCTGCAACAAGAATTTCCACCATGGTGAGGTACTCTGGAGAATTCGCCTGATTCGTCCACCATTTGATAGTCAACTCAGAAATTTTGCTTTTATCTTCGCCGATTTCGTTCAACCACTCCAAAGTCAACCGAACAGATTTCGCCAGCAACCTTTCCAGAACAAAGACCATCAAATCTTCTTTAGTCGGGAAATGATGCTGCAGCGCACCCTGCGAAAACCTGGTCTTTTCGGTAATTTTCTTAATAGACGCACGGTGATAGCCAAATTCGTGCAAACAGCTGATAGCCGCAAGGAGGATCTCCTTACGCATGCGGTCGCTCTTCTCTGCCTGAATAGACTTTCGCGTTTCACTGGTATCCTGAAAATTATTTTCCATAGTGCCTCACATCAACGCTTGTAAAAAAACCATATGCATGTATTTTTTTCAAGAGATTAGAGGAAACACGCAGTGCATAGTTTAGGGAGGAGAAATTATGTATCAGGAGCATCAGTCCACTGGCGGGGCCCTAAGGGAGAAGGTTTCCATGCACACTGTTATTATTGGTGATCCACATCCGGCATTTTCCAGAGCACTTGCGAGTATCTACTCAAATGAGTGCCATGGCGTGAATGTACTTGTGACAAAAAGCTTCTCTGAGTTGCAGACCTGGGTAGAACTTCACCCGTCCGCAGTGGTACTTGTAAACCCTCGCATGAAGGGGGCACCAGGGCTCGGCACAGCATCAACGCTGCTGGAGACCTATGAGATTTCCAGCCTTGTCATGCTGCTTGAACAAAACAATCCAGGCCTTGCTGATTACTTCATCGCCCGCGGTGCAAGTGCAACTGTCCCTAAGACTGCTGACTTTTCTGTTTTCAGGGCAATTTTGACCGGCGGCACTGTTGACGTGGCCACCGATTCTGAAGATGTGCAGAACGCGTTTGATATCGACTTTTATGAAGGTCTCGCCAACCTTACACGCCGTCAGGCAACCATCTTGAGTTATCTTAAAGAAGGCAAGTTGAATAAACAGATCGCTCATGAGCTCGGAATTTCCGAAGCAACTGTAAAGCATCATGTTTCCGCGCTGCTGAGTACTCTGGGCTTTTATTCCCGCTCTCAGCTGGTCGCAATGATCAACGAGCTTGGTATCAACGTGGATTATCGTGGTGGCAATCGCAAAGCGGTCCACGCCAAGACCAATGCACGCCGCGCAACCAATGATTACAAAGTTTCAGGTACTGGCGCTGGTGTGGCACCATCCTCCACGCTGCAGACAACATATGTGGCAGCTCCATAAACGGAACTGACACACCTGTGGCGGGAGTACCGCTTCCTCGCCGCAGATTATTCTCCTTCCTTTTACGCGTGGTATAGCAGCCACCAGCTCAACAGATGGCGTTGCTGTAGCACGCTTGCCACAGCAAGCAATTTGTTTTACCAGTTTGCCTGTTTTCGCTCCATGCATACTTGCCGTTACGTCAACTATTCCTCATTATTGTTTGCATGCTCTCATGGCCCGGCTTCAATCTTTATAAGGACTATAAAACTGTGCAGCCAAGCGATTTTGCCAGTTTGGGCGACCTTGAGGTCATTTGGAGCGATCACGGCGGTATATGTCCGATCCCCACGCGCACCCTCGTTGCTTCTGATTTACTTTTAAGTATTGGCCCTACGCCGGACAGAGAGTTCGACCAGACCTTTCAACGCATTTCCGGTGCTCTCGTGCTCGCCTATGGGGATCCACTCTATAATGGCGGGCTTCGCGTTATAGACGAAACTTCTGAGCCTGAGCAAAACCAGTTGAACCTTGTGTTTTCGTCCAAACATCAAGGACACTTCAACACGTTTAACCACGAAGCCTTCTACAATAACGAAAATGCACTGTATATTCCATTTCGCAATTGGAGCGAAGTACATCCAGAGGAGGATATCGAAAGCCTGTTCGGGGATTATTCACCTGGCATATTCCTGAGATACGTGGTGAGCGAACGCACACGTTCTTTCCCGACAATCCTTGCAAGACTTGCAAAACAAGCAACTGGATTACAGGTGTGTAGCAAGAACCGATCCCTATTGTTCTCCAGTCTTTCTGAACTTCGGCGAAAGCTACCGAATGATCTTATTTTAGTAGATGGCAGCGGGTTTTGCGGACAACCAACACGACACCAACAGAAGAAGCCTCTGCTTTACACGACGAACTGGATTTCGCGGGAATTGATCGAGCCTTCTGAGCTGCACCACACAGAAAACGATGTGCCCAGCCTCTTTGACTTACGGCGCCGGTTCTCACTCAGCTCCTGAGGAGCTTTCCGACTTTTCCTGGCAAGAGGCACAAGTGCCTTTGATCTCGACAGAGGTTGACCTGGCTTCAAATCCATTCGCACTGGCCCAGCCGCTGAGAATCTCCGCAACATCATTGTCGGCAAATTCCAACGCCTTGCCGCAGGCCTCACAAATCGCAAAACCAACCATCTCTACGGAATGACATGAAGGATGCGCACAAGCGACAAAGGCGTTCATACTTTCAAGGCGGTGAATCAGGCCCAACCCGATGAGCTTGTCGAGGGCACGGTAGATTTGTAATGGTGCGCGAAGTCCCTCCGAGCGAAGTTGATCCAGAATGGAGTACGCGCTCATCGGGGCATCTGAAGCGCATAACAAATCCAGAACCAGACGCTGATTTTTTGTGAGTTTCACTTCTGCAGTTGCCATTCCCACTTCTTTCACCCTGTGCCTTTCGCGTTCATATGCATTTGCATCCACGCATCAAGCTCGAACACCTTTATCTCAGCCATGTTCTTAATCCGAAAGCCGGGACCACTTTTCGGGAATACGCACTATTGCCTTTGTCCCTTCCCCAATACTCCGTTTAAGAGCCGGGATGCAAACATTGAAAGCAAAAATAAACACAGGCCGGCAACGACGATAGATGGGCCGGACGCACTGTCAAACTGCAAGGAGCCTTCCAGACCAAGAATGACACTTGCAACACCGATGACAGACGAGGCAACGGCCATCTGCTCCGGCGTTCTGGCAAACCAACGCGCTGTTGCTGCCGGGATAATCAGGAGCGCTGTAATCAGCAGAACACCGACGATCTTCATGGCAATTGCAATGATTGCTGCCATCATGACCATAAAGACCAGCTGCGTCAGATCTGGGTTGAAACCTTCCGCTTCCGCCAGTTCGCGATTGACTGTTGACGCAAGCAATGGACGCCAGAGGAAGTACATTAAGCCCAGAATGACTGCAGCGCAGACGTAAATAGCAATAACATCGTCATTGCCTACAGCGAGAATATCGCCAAACAGCAAAGAGAGCAGATCGAAGCGTACAGAGCTCATGAAGGCAATCAAAACCATGCCGAGCGCAAGGGCCGAATGCGATAGCAACCCCAACAAAGCATCGGTTGAGAGTGAGCCTTTTTTTTGCAGGTAGAGCAGGCACAGAGAGACCGTCACGGTAACCCCCAAAACCCCAAGCATGAGATTGATATTCAACAGGAAAGCAAGCGCGACACCAAGAAGTGCTGAGTGCGACATTGTATCGCCAAAATACGCCATCCGACGCCAGACGACGAAGCAGCCAAGCGGTCCACTGACGAGAGCAAGACCAATCCCGGCCAACATGGCTCTTAGAATAAAATCATCCATGATTGCAGGAATCTCCGGAATCCCCTCTGGACGGAACAATTGTTCCGTCGGCCTTGTGGCTGTGGTCGTGGTTATGGTGGTAAATCGCCAGAGACTGTGAGGCTGCGTCCCCAAAGAGCTGCCTGTAGGCGTCGGAAGCTGCCACATGTTCCGGCGCGCCGCTGCAGCACACATGACCATTGAGACAGACCACCGTATCTGTCTGCGCCATAACTACGTGCAGGTCGTGTGAAATGAGCAGAATACCGCAGTTCAACTCTTCACGGATATCAAGGATCAGATTGTAAAGGGCGATCTCACCGGAATAGTCGACACCCTGTACTGGTTCATCCAGAACAAGAAGATCCGGCATGCGCAGGATTGCTCGTGCCAGCAGCGCTCTTTGATATTCACCACCTGACAACTGCTGCACGTTGGAATCAATGAGATGTGAAATGCCAGTCTTCTCCAGCACCCTATCAATCTCAGTCTTGGACGGTTTAGCAGTCAGGCTCATCAGGCGGCGGACGGTCAATGGCATTGTCCAGTCCACTGCAAGATTCTGAGGAACGTAGCCAACTTTGAGATTGGGTTTACGCCTGATCTTTCCGGCATCCGTTTTCAACACGCCCATAGCGGTTTTCGCGGTCGTGCTTTTTCCAGCGCCATTCGGTCCGACGAGCGTTACAATCTCACCGGCACTCACACTCAGAGTCACATTTCGGATCAACCAACGGCCTTGCAGTTTGATCCCAACTCCATCCATTTCAATCAATTGCACAACTGGTACCTCAACTTACCGTGGGCAGCACACGAGGGGATGGCTGTTATATGTTATGTAATAATATTACACAAATAAAATATTCGTTGATTTAACAGTGCGCACAAAAAAGCCGGAGCAATGCCCCGACTTTTTATTTCAGTGATATTGGATGCAATCAGCAAGGGTTGCGCATTGCCCGGATAGCTGTTTCAACACCGCGCAATTCTGCGAGGCCGCGCAGACGGCCTACCGCCGGATAACCCGGTGCAGATTTCATTTGCAGGTCTGAGAGCATGGCATGGCCATGGTCTGGCCGGAACGGGATGAGATCATTAGAGCCGGCTTCTTTTCTGCGTTCTTCTTCATCCACCAAAGCTGAAATCACACCAACCATATCGACATCGCCGGTCAGATGATCTGCCTCATGAAAAGAAAGTGGATTGTCTTCGCGTCTGGTAGCCCGCAGGTGGACAAAATGAATGCGCTGTGCGTATCGCTCCACGATGCCTACAAGATCATTATCAGCCCGAACCCCCAAAGAGCCCGTGCAAAATGTAAAACCGTTTTCTGGTACATCAACTGCCTTCGAAATATATTCATAATCAGATTCAGTCGAGCATACCCGTGGCAAACCCAGCAGAGGGCGCGGAGGATCATCCGGGTGGATTGCCATCACTGCACCGACTTGTGCACACACAGGAATGACCTCTTTGAGGAACAGCGCCAGATGCTCTCTCAGCTTATCTGCATCAATACCGTTATAACGCTCCAGGTGAGCGCGAATGTCTGCAACTGTATAGGATTCTTCTGAGCCTGGAAGACCGGCAAGGATCGTTCTGACCAGTCCATCCCTATCATCCTGAGACATCGCCCCGAAGACAGCAGTTGCGCGTGCGACCTCTTCTGCAGAGTAGTCATCTTTTGCGTTCGGACGCTCGAGAATGAAGATATCAAAGGCTGCAAAGACATCCGCATCGAACCGAAGGCAGGTTGCACCTGTTTCCAGTTCATAACTCAGGTCTGTGCGGGTCCAGTCCAGCACAGGCATGAAGTTGTAGCAAATCCTGGTGATGCCGCAGGTCGCCAGATTGCGGATAGATTGCTTGTATGTCCCGATGTATTGCTCAAAGTCACCAGTGCGCGTTTTAATATGCTCGTGAACCGGGATACTTTCGACAACAGACCAGATCAGTCCGGCAGCTTCAATCTCCTCCTTGCGCTTTTGAATCTCTTCAACTGGCCACACTTCGCCATTCGGAATGTGGTGGAGAGCGGTAACAATACCTGTTGCCCCTGCCTGCCGAACATCTTTGAGGGTGACCGGATCATGTGGGCCATACCAGCGCCAAGTCTGTTCCATGTTTAGCTCTTTACTTTTCATATTTTGGGGCCAAGGCCCGGTTTAACATTTCACGTTGGTTGTTTTTTAAGATCGCTAACGGCAACCAACGGGTCGGTACCAAACAGATACGCATCGAATGCAGGATCATCGACATCGGAGAGTTCCAGCAGTGTTATGCGCACATTCTCCAGATGCTGCCACATGGCTTGTCGGGCCATTTGTGGGTCCCGACATTGCAAAGCTGTTATGATCGCCTGGTGATCATCCAGCCACTTAATCTGATAGCCCTGGTCAAAAATGCGCTGATGCAATTGCTCCCACATGCGAGAACGTTTGCGCAGTGTCCAAAGATGCTCTACGGACTCTGTCAATACGGAGTTCTGACTTGCCTGAGCGACCAGACGATGGAATTCTTCATCGGCTTTATGACTGCCTGAACCAGATGCTATTTCATCCCGTTCCCTGGCCAGCGTCTCACGCATCTGCATCACATCGGCTTTGGTTGCCATTGTTGCGGCAAACGCTGCGATATTGCTTTCCATTAGCTGGCGCGCCTGCAGCAGCTCAAATGGGCCAATGTCCTGTTCCAATGAACTATCCGGCCTGACATCGCCCGGAAGGCGGAGGACGTAGGTGCCGGAGCCTTTGCGCACATCAACAAGGCCCTGTACTTCCAGCATTATCATCGCGTCTTTGACCAATGACCGACTGACGCCCAGATCCTCAGAAATCCTGCGCTCAGTGGGGAGCTTGTCACCAATGGCGAAGGCACCGTTCGCTAGGTCGAGAACCAGCACTTCTGCCACATCCTGATAACGTCTTCTGTTGGGGTCTATTGTCAAGGTGCAATCCAGATCAGTTTTTCGCTTTCAGCTCTGCATAAAAGTCTGCAAGAAGTTTGAAGGCTGTTTTCTTTGTTTTCTTATCTGAGGCAATCAAGCCTTTGCGGTTCCAGCCCTGCTGGAATATGTTCTGTCGACGTTCGACACGGAAATCATAGAGAATCCACGGTGAGATGCCCTTTACGAACTCTCGCTGGCGTAAGGTTGCAATCTGTTTGCGATAGACCTCAGCCATGTAGCTCTCACTGAAGAACCCTTTTTCCAGCTTCCCTTCACCGATGTAACCATCAGCGCCGGTTTCGGAGATAACTACAGGCTTGCCCGGCTCTGAATTGTCCAGAAAGTCAATCAGATCGTCGAAGTTCTCCTCGTACCAGCCATAATACTCGTTGATGCCGATCACATTGATGTGCTGTATCAGTCGGTCTTCAATCCGGTTTTTGGTGTGGTTCACAAGGCAGGCCGCGGAGGTCAGACGTGTCGGGTCCATCTCTTTTGCGGTATCGACCAGTTGCTTCATGAAAGAGAGGCGCTCATCTGTGTCCGGGTTTTCATTTCCAACAGACCAGATGATGACAGATGCTCTGTTGCGGTCACGCTTGATCAGCTCCTGAAGCTGGTTGCGTGCATCTTTGAGGGTGTCCCGGTTCCTGAAATCAATCGCCCAATAAACCGGAATTTCCTCCCAAAGAAGAATGCCTTCACGATCTGCCATTTTTGCGGCACGTTCGTCATGCGGGTAGTGGGCGAAGCGCATAAAGTTGCAATTCAGCTCTTTTGCATGCTGGAAGCGTTGCCGAAGGTCTTCATCGAGCAGAACCTTGCCGGTGAACTCGTCATCTTCATGTACAGAGATGCCACGGAAGAAGACCGGTTTGCCATTAAGCAGAACGTCTGTTCCTATCTGCTCTATCTGGCGGAAGCCGATCATGTCTTCGACGCGATCTTCTCCAATAGAGGCAGTTGCCTGATAAAGGCGCGGGTGGTCCGGTGACCACAGCTCCGGTTTCGCCGGGATGGTCAGTTTGCCGAAGCCGTCTTCATCGACAGAAACTTCTCTCTTGATGCCCAGCTCTTTGAACTCGACTGTAACGGGTTCTCTGCCCGGACCGTTGATTTGCAGCTCGACCGCGATTTTATTGTAGGAGCCGTCAGGAACCAGATAGGCGAAGAAATCCGAGACGAATATTTGGGGCGTTCTATAGAGCTCTACATCCCGACAGATGCCCCCGTAGTTAAACCAGTCTGTATTACGCATCGGAACACGGTCTAGTGTTCGCGTGTTGTTCACACACAGCATCAACCAGTTGCGACCCGGCTTTGCGTGATCAGTCAGCTCTGCATTGAATGGCGTGGAACCGCCGTAATGGTTACCGAGAAACCCGCCATTCAGAAACACCTTACAATCATATTGCGCAGCCCCGACTCTGAGAAACAAACGCTCGTTGTCCGGCAACTCTTCCAGATCCAGCGAACGTGTGTACCAGGCACTGCCTTCAAAGAAGTACCATTTGTCCCTGAGCATGGACCAGCATGAAGGAACCGGAACAGTTTCACCGGCAAATGGGTCGTAATCGTAAGGCTCACTCTTTTCCTCCGGTGCTTCTGGAGTGAATGAGAACCATTTCTGGCGCAGGCCGGTATCCAGCAGATCAACGCAGAAGTTCCACTCTCCGTTTAGCGACTCAGCTTTGCGGCCTGCCGTGAAAATCAGCGTACTGCTGTTCAGATTTTGTTTGTTGAAAGGGACATCATAGTCCTCATCATGCAAGCAAGCCAGACCGTTATCGGCACCTTCCATCCGCTCAAGCATCACTGCTCCTCGTTGACCAAAATTGTCTTCGCCTTGTTTCGGACATCAGTCCGGGTTGGTCGACCTATTCAGTTCCATTTAAAACGGGGCGAATGTGCATCGACCGGATAGCCATAACGCTGGAATGTACCTACTTTCAATGAGCACCGTAAAACCGAAACGCATATAACAAACCGGCAACATTAACTCTCAAGCCACTGTTATAACTAACTTATTAAGATCTTTGTCCCATTCCCCCATCTCTGAATATATTTTTCAACACACTCCCGCTGGCTGGCAATTCTTCAGCCTCGACATCTTCTTTTTTAAAAAACAAAAGGTCAGGGAATTTCGCTGTACCGTTGAAATGTGAAGAAAAAGATCAATCAAACCTTTCTTCGCATGTCACACTTGTACAAAACTGCGACATTGTCAAACCATTTTATTATATTGGTTGACCAATAATCAAAAATCAGCGAATAAACATTAGTGAGATAATTTAGTAGGATTCATTGGATATCCTTAGATTTGCAGATTTCCAACTGAAACCCTCTCGCGATTTCAAGGTCTCCTGAACACTTTCTCCGGAGAAACTGGTCGCCCATTATGGGTTCTTTCTGCATACTAAGCCCGCGCCTTCACCTGGATTAGGGAAATAAAATGCAAGCGCTGACTAAAATAGTTAACACGGTCCTTAAAGCCGTCACCGTGTCGGTTTTTGTCGTACTCGTGGTGTGTGTGGTTTGGCAGGTTTTTTCGAGGTACGTTCTTGGCAAACCAAGCACCGTAACCGATGAACTTGCTCGTTTCATGTTTATGTGGATCGGCCTGATTGGTGCGGCCTATACGCTTGGAATGCGAAAACACCTGGCAATTGACCTTCTGACCGGATCACTGGTCGGTAAACGGAAACTGTTCTCAGATTACTTCATCATCATCGCGATCGCCTTCTTTTCAGGCGTTGTCATGCTTTACGGTGGCGGACAACTGGTCCTGAAGACACTCGCTAACGGGCAGGTCTCACCCGCTCTTCGCGTCCCAATGGGCTACATTTACGCAGCTATTCCGTTTTCTGGCGGCATCATGCTGTTCTATTGCGTTGAGTTCTTCATTGGTCTCTTTAATGGCACAGGTACAGGTCCAAACGACCAGATGCCTGATGCCGCTGATCCTGCTGATAAATAAGAGTAAGTCTGATGGAATTTTTAAGTAGTGAGCTTCAAAGCGGTCTTATTCTGTTTGGGGTGTTTGGCGTTCTTGTGACCCTTGGCGTGCCGATCTCCTTTGCAATCGGGCTGGCGACGACAGCAACAATCACCTTTTTGATCGACCTGGATCAAGCTCTTTTTGTTGTTCCGCAGAAGATGGCCAGTGGTCTGGACAGCTTTACGCTGTTGGCGATCCCATTCTTTATTCTCGCTGGAAACATCATGAATTCTGGTGGCATTGCGCGCCGCCTTATTGAGCTGGCCAAAATTGTCGGAGGTCGTTTGCCAGGAGCCCTGGCACACGTTAACGTTCTCGCCAACATGCTGTTTGGCTCCATATCCGGTTCTGCCGTAGCTTCTGCCGCTGCAATCGGTGGTATCATGTCTCCGTTACAACGCAAAGAAGGTTATGACCCTGCCTTTTCAGCTGCAGTGAATGCCGCTTCCTGCCCAACTGGTATGCTGATCCCTCCCTCCTCAACATTGATCGTTTACTCGCTGATCTCTGGTGGCACCTCAGTCGCAACGCTGTTCGTTGCCGGTTATCTGCCCGGTATTCTGATGGGTCTTGGTGTGATGGTTGTGGCCGGGATTGTTGCAGCAAAACGTGGTTATCCGCTGATCCCACTGCCAGACTTCAAAGAAATCCTCCTTAAAATTGCGGATGCCTTCCTGCCATTGTTGCTCATCTTCATCATCATGGGCGGTATTATTGGTGGCATCTTCACAGCGACTGAAGCTTCTGCTGTGGCTGTTGTTTACACTCTCCTGCTCGCTGTGGGCATCTACCGCGAAGTGAAAATCACAGATCTGCCAACTATCATTCTTGAGAGTGCGATTACCAGCTCCATCGTGCTGCTGCTGATTGGTTGTTCTATCGGCATGTCCTGGGCCATGACATTTTCTGATATTCCTTATGCGATTGGTGAAGCGCTGGCGAATGTCTCTGAAAACCCACTCATCATCATGCTGGTGATAAACATCTGCCTGCTGGTGATCGGCACGTTTATGGATATGACCCCTGCGCTGCTGATCTTCACACCGATTTTCCTGCCCGTTGCAACTGAGCTTGGAATGGATCCTGTGCACTTTGGGATCATGATGACCTACAACCTGTGCATCGGTATCATTACACCGCCAGTGGGCAGTGCGCTGTTCATCAGCTGCTCTGTGGGCAAGGTGGCTATTCAGGATCTGGTCAAACCAATGCTGCCATTCTATGCAGCAGTGATTTCCATCCTGATGCTGGTGACTTTCATTCCAGAAATCAGCCTGCTCCTGCCTCGCGTCATTCTGGGTTACGGCGGATAACAAACAGACACTTTGCAACCATGCCAACACCCAACAAAACTGGTTGAAGCATAATGAAAACCTTAGGTAAGTGGTCCTACATCCAGACTGAACAGAACCGGATTGACCTGCTCGTAGATGACAAGCATCTGCTTTCTCTGTTCGTTCTTGAAGACAAGCTTGTTCGGGTTCTTGTACGCAAGAGTGGTGAGTTCCGGCAAGGGCGGACATGGTCCATCACCCCGGCTGAAACACCTATGCCATTTGAAGGCCGGTCCCGCCTTTCTGTCGAGGGGTTCTCGCTGCCGGAGTTCAAGCAGAAGCTTACCAGGAACACACTTGTACTGGAGACGCAAGCTTTGCGCGTCTCCGTAAAAACACCGCTTCAGATAATCTGGGAGGCGAAAAACGAAGGTGGGTCTTATCAGATAATCGCCAGCGAGCGCCCAACAGGTGCATACATGCTGGGCGTGAAGGACAACAAAAACTCACACTTCCTTAATCAGCCTGCGGATGACCGGATTTATGGTCTCGGCGAAAAGGCTGGGAATCTGCTACGTAACAGTCGCCGCTATGAGATGCGTAATCTGGATGCAATGGGATATGACGCGGAGACCACTGATCCGCTTTACAAGCATCTGCCTTTTACTCTGACTCGTACGGGGTCTGGTATTTCCTATGGTGTGTTTTACGACAATCTGGCGAGCTGCTGGTTTGATCTGGGCAACGAGATCGACAATTATCACCGGCCTTACAGATCCTACCGTGCTGAAGATGGAGATCTGGATTACTACTTCATGCTCGGGCCATCCCTCCTGGAAGTGACCAAAACGCAGGTTTGGCTGACGGGTAAGCATATCTTCCCGCCGAAGTGGAGCCTCGGGTATTCAGGCTCGACCATGTACTACACCGATGCAGAGAATGCGCAGGAGCAGCTGGAAGGCTTTGTAGACCTGATCAGAAAACACGCCATTCCATGTGATAGCTTCCAACTTTCATCTGGCTACACTTCTATCGACACCAAACGTTATGTGTTCAACTGGAATTATGAGAAGTGTCCTGCCCCAAAGACTATGACTTCCAAGTTTCTGGATGCTGGTGTGCACCTTGCTGCTAACATCAAACCGTGCTTACTGCAGGACCATCCGATGTATGGAGATGTGGCAGCAAGTGGCCTGTTCATTCAGGACAGTGAAGCTGATCAGCCAGAACGGTCTCTGTTCTGGGATGATGAAGGCTCTCACCTCGATTTTACCAATCCAGAGACTGTGAACTGGTGGAAAGCTAACGTCACCGAACAGCTGCTTGAGCGCGGCATTGGCTCCACTTGGAACGACAATAACGAGTATGAAATCTGGGATTTTTCTGCCCGTTGTCAGGGCTTTGGTGAAGAAATTGAAGTTGGGCTTATTCGTCCGCTTCACTCTTTCCTGATGATGCGTGCCTCTTATGAAGCGCAGGTGGACTATGCACCAGATGAACGGCCTTACCTTATCTCCCGTTGTGGCTGCCCCGGACTTCAACGTTATGTACAAACGTGGACTGGTGATAACCGAACGGGTTGGAACAACCTGAAATACAACATCCGCATGGGCCTCGGGCTCTCCCTGTCTGGCATCTACAATGTTGGTCACGACGTTGGTGGGTTCTCAGGGCCGCGTCCTGATCCTGAGCTGTTCGTTCGCTGGGTGCAAAATGGCGTCATGCACCCCCGTTTCACAATCCATTCGTGGAATGATGATGCAACTGTCAATGAAGCTTGGATGTATCCGGAGGTTACTCACCTCATTCGCAATGCCATTCAGCTGCGCCAACATCTTATGCCATACTTTTACACCATGCTGCACGATATGCATGTGATGGATGAGCCAATGCTTCGCCCAACTTTCCTTGATCATGAAGGAGATGAACACACCTTTGCGGAGACCGATGACTATTTGCTTGGTAAAGATCTGCTGGTTGCCTCTGTGGTTGAACAAGGTGCGACAACGCGCGAAGTTTACCTGCCGGACAATGGAGATGGCTGGTACGAATTCGATACAGGCGTGTATCATACGGGCGGACAGAGCATTGTGGTTGATGCTCCTTTAGAACGCTTGGTCCTGTTCGTGCGTGCTGGTACCGTCATTCCACTTGCTGATCCAGCTGCCAGGAATACGACTGAGTGTCATCATGAAACCCTGGCGATCTTCCCATTCCAGGGTGCCGGAAAGCGAGAGCTTTCTGTTTTTGAAGATGATGGCATCAGCCACAAATGGCTCGAAGGCCAGCACTGCACACTGCATCTGATTTTATCCAGCACTTGCGATGAGCAAACCTTAACACTATGCCGCAGTGGCTCACTCGGGACTGATGGACGGAAGCTCTCCGTTCACGTCAGGGGCCGCTCTCCTGACGGTCTCGTTCCGACTGTGACCGTAAATGGGCAGCCGGTTAACGACAACCCACTGATTTTCCCTTTTGATGAGCTATGATAAGGCCTGGATCCTATGACATTTGAATTTAAGAAACTCAACCTCAATGCACTACCAGGTGACGTTACTGTGCCATCTTACGACCGCACCACGTTGAAGCCGCGTGTGGCTCATATTGGTTTTGGTGCCTTTGCCCGCGCTCACGTTGCAATGCATTTGCATGAAACACTTGCTGCCGGTGGCGGTGATTGGGGTATGCGAGTGATCGAGCTGTTCGGCACGCCTGACCTGTTCGAAAAGCTGGCTGAGAATAATCACCTCTACACACTGGTTGAGACTGCTGATGAAGGCACAAATACACGGCTACTCGGCGCTGTTTGTGAAACGCAACATGTGGCTCGTGACGGTATTGAAGCTCTGATCAATGGTTTCGCTGAGGAACAGCTCAAGGTCATTTCTCTGACAGTTACTGAAAAAGGCTACTGCGTTACGAACGGAGCGCTGGATCTGGGCAATCCAATGATCCAGAAGGATCTTAAAACACCAGAAGCTCCCCAAACCGCTATTGGCTTGATTGTTGCCGGTCTTGCGAAACGCCGGAGACTTGGCAATGGTCCCATCACTGTGATGTCTTGCGATAATCTGCCTCATAATGGAGCGCTCTGCGGGATTGCCGTTCGTGAGTTTGCTGCCAGGCAGGATGCTGAGCTTGCTGCCTGGATCGAGGACAATGTCTCTTTCCCTTCCACGATGGTAGACCGCATCGTCCCTGCACTGACAGACGAATCCCGTGAGCTGATCCGTGAAAGCCTTGGTGGGCAGGTTGATTTGAATGGCATCGTTTGTGAGCCGTTCCGTCAGTGGGTGATTGAAGACAACTTCAAAGCCGGACGACCACAGTGGGAACTTGCTGGTGCACAGCTGGTTGCTGACGTGGAACCGTTTGAGGAAATGAAGCTTCGCACTCTGAACGGTTCCCACTCCTTCCTTGCATACCTCGGCTTCCTTGCTGGTAAAGAGACCATTGCGGATTGTGCCGCAGACCCTGTCTTCTACGCGGAAGCACGGAAGCTGATGGTGGACGAGCAGCTGCCAACGCTGGATGTGCCGGCTGATGTGGACCTGGTGGCATATGCGGACTCACTGCTCAGGCGCTATTCCAATTCTAAGCTGAAACACCGAACCTGGCAGATTGCTGCAGATGGAACCCAGAAGATGCCTCAGCGCTGGCTGAACTCCGTGAAATTCCATCTGGCGAAGGGCACAGACTGTCGTCATCTGTTGCTGGGGATCGGCGGCTGGATGAACTACATCCGCGCAGATCGCGATGGCAAAAGCTACGAAGTGGTTGACCCGATGAAGGAGAAGCTTGCCGAAATTGTCGCCGGAAATGGCGGCAATGCAACAACCTATGTTGATGCATTGCTTGCTTTGGATTCTGTGTTCCCAGATGAACTTTCTGGTAACGACAAGTTTAGGAAAGCAGTTCACAACGCCTACCGCGCAGTGGCAGAAAAAGGTGCCGCACAGTCCGTCGCT
Source organism: uncultured Pseudovibrio sp. (assembly GCA_947502585.1). GTDB lineage: Bacteria > Pseudomonadota > Alphaproteobacteria > Rhizobiales > Stappiaceae > Pseudovibrio. Next base: position 27,621 of record CANNAV010000010.1, on the reverse strand, counting down.
GATCTGGCTGACTAGGTTTTACAGAAATCTCGCTCGGTCACAGGCTGAGCAAACGCTCAACTCAGGGGTTGGTCACGAAATCAATCCCGGCACTTTCAGGGCAAATACGATGCAGCCATTTCTTGGACACGACTTCCTCCTCGAGACTGAAGCAGCACAGCGGCTTTACCACAATTACGCAGCAGAAATGCCAATAGTGGACTATCACAACCACCTATGTCCGCAAACCATTGCTGAAGATCGCCATTTTGATGACATAGGCCGTATCTGGCTTGAGGGTGATCACTATAAGTGGCGCGCTATGCGGTGGGCCGGGATTGATGAAAGCCTGATCACTGGCAAAGAGACCAGCTTCAAAGAGAAGTTTCTGGCTTACGCCTCCGTGATGCCGAAGTTCCCTGGGAATCCTTTGTATCACTGGACGCATTTGGAAATGTATCGCTACTTCGGGCTGGAAGGTGTGATCCTCTCGGATAAGTCTGCTGAGACTGTCTGGGACGTTTGTAACGCTAAGCTTGCAACCAAACCCTTTTCAGCACGCGGCCTGTTGCAAATGCAAAACGTAAAGATGCTGGGAACAACTGATGATCCTTGTGATGACCTGCATTGGCACGAGGTGATCGCGCAGGATCCAACGTCCACTATGGTTGTCCGTCCAACCTTCCGGCCTGATCCTGCCTTCAGGATTGATAAGCCGACGTTTCCTGATTACATCAGGAAACTAAGCAGAACCGTTGGTTTCCATATCGACAAGTATGACCGGTTGCTTGAAGCCCTTTCCATGCGATTGGATCACTTTGGACAACATGGTTGCCGTGCAGCAGATCATGGCCTGGATTCCATGCTGTTCTGCCCGGTTCCGTCCAGCACCGAACTAAACCGCATTTTTACACAAGGGCAAAGTGGTGTAACGCTGAGCATTGATGATGTGACCGCATTCCAATCAGCTGTTCAGGTGTTTCTTGGTAAGGAATACGCGAAGCGTGGCTGGGTCATGCAAATGCATATTGGCGCAACACGGAACAACCGTAGCCGCATGTTCAGAATTCTTGGAGCCGACATTGGCTGTGATGGCATTAATGATCGCGAGCTGGCAAACCCACTCAACCAGTTCCTCGACACTTTGGACCGTGAAAAAAGGCTGCCCAGAACTGTGCTGTATTCTCTTGATCCAACCAAGAACGCAGTTGTCGTAACAACGGCCGGGAACTTTCAGGACGGTTCCTTTGGTGGCAAAATACAAGCGGGAACAGGCTGGTGGCACAACGATCAGCTGGACGGCATGGAACGCCAGATGACACAACTTGCGCAGATGGGCTTACTTTCTCAGTTTCTTGGCATGTTGACAGACAGCAGATCGTTCCTATCCTTCCCCAGACACGAATATTTCCGTCGCCTGCTTTGCAGGATCGTTGGGGAATGGATGGACAAGGGCCATATTCCGGGTGATTTTGAGCTTGCGGGAGGCATGATAAGGGACATTTGCTACAACAATGCAGCAAACTGGTTCCTTGATGAGAAGTAGGTAAGCTGTTGCCCCTGCCTTATCCATCGGAAGCCCCCTGGACCATGCCTCCTGGCCAGGGGGCTTCTGGCATCCCGGACCTGTTTTACTCGCCCTGCCTGTAAATTGTTTCCAGAACATCGGCATGGTTCTTGAGCACTTTTGTGCGCCTGATCTTGAGTGTCGGCGTCAGTTCACCGGTCTGGATCGAGAAGCCTTCAGCCAAGATCTCAAATTTGCGAATACGTTCAGCTCGCGAGTGACGTAAATTCACTTTTTTGATGCCGATCTGTACCACACTCCGCAACTTATCGGATTTTAAAACATCTTTTGGCTCAATATTGTTTTCAGTCGCAAACCGCTGCGCCATTGCGCCATCAATGGTGATCAGAGCGCTTAAGAAGTTCTGGTTATTGCCTGCAACAACAGCATACTCAACCATAGGAATATCCATAAGATCTTGCTCAAGCAATGCAGGCGAGATGTTCTTACCTCCAGAGGTGATGATAAGCTCCTTTTTGCGGCCCGTGATAAAGAGATAGCCTTCTTTGTCGAAATAGCCGATATCACCGCTGTAGAGCCAGCCATCGCGCAAAACTTCATCTGTTGCAGCCGGGTCATGCGCATAACCGGAGAAGTTTGTATCTGCCTTACAAAGGATCTCACCATCTGCAGCGATCCTGATCCTGACACCGTCCATCGGCTTACCAACAGAGCCCAGACGAGTTGCACCAATGATGTTGATGGTCGCGCCACCACAGTTCTCTGACTGGCCATAAACTTCACGGATAACAATATCCAGCCCTGTAAAGGCTTCCAAAACACGTTCTGGTACGGGAGCTCCGCCGCTCACAAACATCCGCATTTTGTTCAGGCCGATCTTGTGTTTAAGCTTATCGAGTACGAGACGGTTTGCTATTTTCTTCTTCACATCCAGCACCAAACCAGCTGACTTGCCGTTGATACTCTCTTTGTACCAGTTCTTGCTCGTCTGAAGAGACCACTGGATGAGTTTAGCTTTGAAGCCTTTTTCTTTTCTGAGTTGCTTTTCGACTTTCTCATTGATCTTTTCAAAAATCTGCGGAACACCAAAGGTTACAGTAGGCCTCACTTCTGGCAAGTGTTCGCCAAGGCTGGTTACGGACCTGGCATAGTAAACCGGGTAACCAGTGTCACAGGCCTGAATAATGGTGCCGCACTGCTCTGCAATATGGGCCAATGGCAGATAGGAAATATAACGATCCACCGGGCTAGGCCTGAAAGCCAGATTCAGTGCATCAGATTCTGCGCGAATTGCGCGGTGACTGATCTGCACGGCTTTTGGCAGACCTGTTGTCCCTGAGGTGTAAATCTGGAGAGCGATATCTTCTGCCACGATATCATTGAGGCGTTGGTCAAGCTCCGCATCCAGTCCCGGGCTGTTTTCACCCAGGGACATAAAGCTAGCCCATGTATATTGATCCGGGTTCTCAACACGGCCATCCAGGCGAATGGTCTTACTCAGGTGGCGCATGTTCTCTGCCCGCTCACCAATACCTTCGAGCTGAGCTTTGGTTTCAGCAAGCAAGATGCAGCCTTGCGAGTGGCGCAGGATATAATTGATCTCAGGCGCAGCGGCTGTCCAGTAAATACCCGTTGGTACTGCACCAATCATCATGGCAGCTACGTCCATGACTGTCCATTCAGGACGATTGTAGCTCAGAATACAAACCGCATCACCAGGTTTAACTCCCATTGCGAGCAGCGCTTTAGCGGCGTTACGAACCTGTTCGCCATATTCGGTCCAGCTCGTTGCTGCCCATCCAGCTTCCTCACGAACGAAATATGCTGGTTTGTCAGCAAGGCGTTCGACAGATTCCATGAATGCTTTGGGAATGGATTTAAACACGTCCTGAGCTGGTGCCTGAGCGACGGGCAGGGCCTGCGAATTCATGTTATTCTCTCTATTTTATGTTAATTCCAAGTTTTTACATCCTCTGAGATTGCCACCTCCAAATACATATAACAATAATACCCATCAAATCTGCAATAACTACATGTATATTGTCTTATTTTTTCTCTGGTTCATAACTGTATAATAATACCTTTTATATTTTTCAGTTATTTTACTAAATATATGAGATATCTAATCTGACATATACTATAATGTCGCTTAGATGCATTAATGGCTGGCCATTATCATGAGAGTTCTTTGGGGATGCCTCTTATTTAGTAGAGTGGTTTAAGCAATTTGTCGGTAAACCAAACGAGCAGCTCTCCTGTGGTAACAGGGATCGAAAGTCACTCAGTCGGGCAAGTTCATTTATGCAGCAGTTCAGTGTTACACGCGGTTTAAACCTACCAGATCCTGTTCGCATCAGGCGCTACAAGCGGCTGCCAGAACTTGGTCCTGCCCTTCTGTTCTTCAGTGGCGGAAGCGCGCTTAATCCAACAGCTCGCACGCTGAAGCAGTATACGCACAACTCCATCCACCTGATGACACCGTTTGATAGTGGTGGAAGTTCTGCTGTTTTGCGTCATGCCTTTGGTATGCCCGCAATTGGAGATCTGCGCTCACGCCTGATTGCGCTGGCAGATGAAAGTGTTTTTGGACAATCCGAGATCTACCGGCTCTTCACACATCGTTTTCCCAAAACTGCTTCTCTTGAGGAACTTCACAGTGAACTGGTGGATTTGCTGGAAGGACACGATCAGCTGATCGCCAGGGTTCCCAACCCTATGCGACGTCTGATCCGGCACCAACTTGCATTTTTTCATGATGCTATGCCGTCGGACTTCGACCTGAGAGGCGCCAGCATCGGGAATTTGATCCTTGCCGGTGGCTATCTGAACAACAATCAGAAGCTTGATCCGATTATTTTCCTGTTCTCCAAGCTGGTGAACACGCTCGGCACGGTACTTGCGACAGTCGATGCGCGTCTGCATCTGGCTGTAGAGCTGGATTCCGGTGAGATCATTGTTGGTCAGCACAATATGACTGGCAAAGAAACAGCACCCATCGCAAGCCGGATTAAACGGACCTATCTGACCCGCTCTCTGGCCGGAGGTGATCCGGTGGAAATTGAGGTCTCTCCTAAGAAGCAGCATCTAATCGAGACTGCAGACCTGATTTGCTACCCTCCGGGAAGCTTTCACAGCAGTCTGATTGCTAACCTTTTGCCTAAGGGCGTGGGTAAGTCTGTTGTACGCAGCCCAAATCCGAAAGTTTACATCCCCAACCTTGGCATTGATCCTGAGCAATTCGGTATGAGTCCGAATGAGACAGTGGACACACTCTTGAAACATCTGCGTGCTGATGCGGGGGAAGATACGCCAACAGACAAGCTGCTCAATTTTATCGTCACAAATGAAAAACATGCCGCAGAGTTTGATTGGGCTGAGCTGGAATCTCAAGGCATTTCCCTGATCGGTGCTGATCTGACAAGCACGGATTCGGTTCCTTATTACGACCCGGAAAAATTAGTTTGCATGTTACTGAGTTTTCTCTGAAATCCTTTTCGTCAGTTAGTTCACAGTGTCGTCTCGATTTATGTCTTTCTGGAAGCAGCATCTGGCATAAGCAGATGATTTGCAGTACCTTTCCTTGCCTCATCATAGATTCATCGGAACTATTATACTGGATCAGATCTGATATTTTATATAGTTTACTTAAAACACCAATTTTTTTTCAATTATTTATTTGAAGTAACGCTTAATCAAAAAGCATAATTCATGTTGACGAAAGTATACGCTTAAACATTAGATAGCAGTGGTATAATTACATTCGCGACCTGAACAAGTGGAACACCACATGCAGAAGTTCAAGTTTCCTACTGCGTTTACTATTCTATTTTCCCTCATCATTCTCGTTGCTATTGCAACCTGGTTCGTGCCTGCTGGTAATTATGACCGTGTGATAAATCCGTTACTTGATAAGGAAGTCCCGGTCCCTGGCACCTATCATCTGGTGGAGGCCAGTCCTCAAGGGCCTGTTGAAGTCTTCATGGCTCCCATTGCAGGCCTTTATGATCCGTCTTCCAACTCGGCGAATGCAATTGATGTTGCGGTCTTTGTTCTTGTGATTGGCGGCTTTCTCATGGTTGTGACCCGTACAGGTGCAATTGATGCAGGAATCGCCAAAATCATGACGGGCCTGAAGGGACGAGAGAACCTGATGATCCCCATTTTGATGGCCTTCTTTGCCGCCGGGGGCACAATCTACGGGATGGCGGAGGAAAGTCTTGCATTCTATGCACTCGTTATTCCGGTCATGATCCGCGCTGGTTATGACTCAATGACGGGTGTGGCCGTTATCCTTCTGGGTGCAGGCATCGGTACGCTTGGATCAACCATAAACCCATTCGCAACGGTCATCGCCTCCAACGCAGCAGGGGTGCCCTTTACCGACGGCATCGGCCTGCGCTTCCTTATTCTGATTGCTGGATGGCTTATATGTGTGGCTTGGGTCATGCGCTACGCTGCAAAAGTGAAAGCTGATCACTCCGCTTCCCTTGTCTCCGATATGAAGGAAGAAAACGAAAAGCATTTCCTGCAAGGTGTCTCACCGGACGATATTCCCGATTTCACGGCGAAGCATGGCTTGATCATGGCGATCTTCGTCGTCACATTCGGCCTGTTGATTTACGGTGTTGCGGTTCTTGGTTGGTGGATGGGCGAAATGGCTGCTCTTTTCCTCGCAGCCTCCATTCTCGTAGGTATCATTGCCCGGCAAGGTGAACATCAGTTCGTCGACAACTTTCTGGATGGTGCACGCGATCTGCTTGGGGTTGCGCTGATCATTGGCGTTGCTCGCGGCATCGTTGTGGTGATGGATGCCGGCTCGATTACTGATACAATCCTGTACTGGTCCGAGCAGGCTGTCAGTGGTCTCAGCAAGGTTGCCTTTATCAATGTGATGTTCTGGCTGGAACTGGTGCTGTCGTTTTTCGTTCCATCCTCCTCAGGCCTTGCCGTGTTGTCCATGCCGATAATGGCCCCACTGGCAGATTTTTCCAATGTAAGTGAAGAATATGTGGTCACAGCCTTCCAGTCCGCCAGTGGACTCCTGAACCTGTTCAACCCGACCTTTGCCGTTGTAATGGGTGGCCTCGCAATTGGTCGGGTACCTTATGACAAGTGGCTTCGGTTTGCCATCCCGCTCGTGATCATTCTGTTCGTTTTGATCTCACTTGCGCTGTCACTCAGCGTTTAGAAACGGTTTGCTCATATCTTTGCAGAGGCGAATACGCCTCTGCTCCATACAAACCAACCCGTGAACCAAGCATAGAGACGCTGATCTCTCAAAACAAGAATTCTGGAACGGAATCTTAAACATGACTGAATTTGGTGTTCATTCGGAAATTGGCAAACTGAAAGAAGTGATGGTTTGCCGTCCCGGGCTTGCGCATATGCGTCTTACGCCCGGCAACTGCCAGGAGTTGCTGTTTGACGATGTGATCTGGGTTCGGGAAGCACAAAAACACCACTACGACTTCTGCCTCCGAATGGAAGAGCGCGGTGTGAAGGTGCTGGAAATGCACAACCTTCTGAAGGAGACAGTGGAAGACCTGGAAGCCCGTAAGTGGATACTGGAACGCCGTATCACGTACAACCGCGTTGGTTATGGCATGGCCGGGGATCTGCGGGCTTGGCTTTACGAGCAACCCGGGAAGTTTCTCGCCGACCATCTGATTGGTGGCATTGCCCGCTGTGAGTTGGGTTTCAAACCAGCCGGAGTGTTTGGCAGTTATCTGGATACCAATGACTTCGTCATTCCACCTTTGCCGAACACGCTGTTTACCCGCGATACAACCTGTTGGATCTATAACGGGGTTACGCTTAACCCAATGTTCTGGCAGGCACGCCAGAATGAGACGCTCCTCACCACTGCAATCTACAAGTTCCACCCTCACTTCAAGGGCAAGGTTAACTTCTGGTGGGGTGATCCGGATGAGGACTTCCATGAATCAACCGTCGAAGGCGGAGACGTCATGCCAATCGGCAATGGGGTCGTTTTAATCGGGATGGGTGAGCGCACTACCCCTCAGGCTGTCGGCCAGGTGGCGCGCGCTCTTTTCCGCAATAAAGCAGCAACCCGTGTGATTGCCTGCCAGATGCCTAAGAGCCGTGCAGCGATGCACCTGGATACTGTCTTCACCTTCCTTGATCGCGATAAAGCAACCGCATTTTCAGGCGTTTGTGATGAGATTATTTGTTTCTCAATCCGTCCCGGCGAACAACCAGAGAGCGTGGATTACAGGCAAGATGAAGGACATCTGTTCGATGTCATCGCCAATGCGCTTGGTATTGACAAGCTGCATATAGTGACCACAGGCGGCAACGCTTATGATCAGGAACGCGAGCAATGGGATGATGGCAACAACGTTGTCTGCCTCGAACCAGGTGTCGTGGTTGGGTATCGCCGCAACATCTATACAAACTCAAAACTCCAGAGAGCCGGTGTGGAAGTCATCGCCATTGACGGGTCCGAGCTGGGCCGTGGTCGCGGCGGCGGACACTGCATGACTTGTCCTATAGTGCGGGAGCCCGTGGAGTTCTAACCTTTTCAACCTCCGTTCAACAATAAAAACATCCAAGAGATGGAGAGTAAGGAAAAATGGCTTTCAATCTGAAAGGTCGCAGTTACCTCAAGCTTAAAGACTTCAGCCAACGCGAAGTGTTTTACATGCTGGATCTGGCCCGTGATCTGAAACGGGCTAAGTACTCCGGGACAGAAGGACAGACGCTTGCAGGTAAGAACATCTGCCTGATCTTTGAAAAAACCTCTACTCGCACTCGTTGCGCTTTCGAGGTTGCTGCCCACGATCAGGGAGCCCATGTCACCTACCTGGATCCATCCGGTTCACAGATAGGCCATAAGGAATCCATGAAGGATACAGCACGTGTGCTGGGCCGGATGTTCGATGCAATTGAGTTTCGTGGTTCCGGGCAAAAAGCAGTTGAAACCCTTGCGGAGTATTCTGGCGTCCCAGTCTATAACGGTTTGACTGATGACTGGCATCCAACTCAGATGCTAGCTGACATATTGACGATGACCGAGTACTGCGCCAAGCCTCTGCATGAGATTTCTTTTGCCTATCTGGGTGATGCTCGCTACAACATGGGCAACTCTTTGCTAATGCTGGGCGCGTTATGTGGGTGTGATGTTCGTATTATTGGGCCGCAAGAACTGCAGCCTGAAGACCATGTGTTGAAAGCCGCTGAAATCAACGCAAAACGGTATGGCTCACGCATCACAATTACCGATGACGTCAAAGAAGGCACCGAGGGTGTAGATTTCATCCATACCGATGTCTGGGTCTCCATGGGCGAGCCGCCGGATGTCTGGGACAACCGGATCAAGTTGTTGCGAGACTATCAGGTTAACAAGGCGCTGATTGAAGGCACAGGCAACCCGAACACGTACTTCATGCATTGTTTGCCAGCGTTCCATAACAGGGAAACCAAGGTGGGCGAAGAGATCTTCAAGAAATTCGGCATCTCCGAAATGGAAGTGACAGATGACGTCTTTGAATCGGATCGCAATCTGGCGTTTGAGCAAGCTGAAAACCGGCTTCACACCATTAAAGCTATTATGGTTGCAACGATCGGAGGCCGATAATGCGTGTTGTCGTCGCTCTTGGCGGGAATGCCCTTCTCCGGCGTGGAGAGGCAATGACTGCCGAAAATCAACGTAAGAACGCGCGGATCGCTGCGGAAGCGCTGGCACCACTTTATGATGATGATCATGAGATGGTCATCACGCACGGCAATGGTCCTCAGGTCGGCTTGCTGGCTCTGCAAGGTGCAGCGTACGAGCAGGTTGAAACCTATCCACTGGATGTGCTGGGCGCTGAAACAGTTGGCATGATTGGCTATATGATCGAACAGGAGCTAGGGAATATCCTGCCATTTGAAAAGCCATTTGCCACGATCCTTACACAGGTTGAGGTTGATCCGAACGATCCTGCTTTCAAAGATCCAACCAAGCCTATCGGACCGCTTTACTCCAGGCAGGAAGCGGAAGAACTTGCTAACGAGAAAGGCTGGTCCATTAGAGAAGATGGTGATAAGTGGCGGCGTGTTGTCCCAAGCCCGTTGCCCAAAAACATCTTTGAGATCCGGCCTATCAAGTGGCTTCTGGACCATGATGTACTTGTCATTGCAGCAGGGGGAGGAGGCATTCCAACTATGTACAACGAAGAAAAGAAACTCGTTGGTGTGGAATGTGTGATCGACAAAGACCGATGCTCAGGCCTTCTCGCCAAAGAGATTGAAGCTGACGTTTACATTATGGCGACAGATGCGGATGCAGTTTATCTGGACTGGGGTACACCGAGCCAACGCGCGATCAAATCCGCCTCTCCGGATGCACTGGATGCTTACGGTTTTGCCGCCGGCTCTATGGGGCCGAAGGTCGAAGCAGCACAAACCTTTGCACGGCAAACAGGCAGGAAGTCCATCATTTGCGCACTCGCTGAGGTGCCTCAAGCAATTTTGGGAGAGAAAGGGACTTCAATTATTACATCAGCTGGGGGCACCACGTTTTATTGACATGATCGCCCGAAAGTTGAATGAGCTTTTGGGCGACTATGTTTTCAAATGCATTTGATTGCCGCTGGATAAAATTTTACCCATTAAAAACAATAGGAACACAAAATACGAATTGCATGTGGCCAGGGTGCCAGCTCCGTATTCTCAAAAAAAGTCACTGGCCGGAGCAATTACCCTGTCCTGACAATTATGTTTGCTATGATGAGATGGCGTATGTTGACGATGACAAGCCGCAAGCCTGAGCGTATTATGCTGCCGGATAATGAGCAAGAAGCCTGATTAGCCAGAAATGCAACATCGCATGGAGCGAACGCTCACAATATGCAGCGTGGTGTCGATTAAAACGGTCTGTCTTTGACCTGCTCCATACAAACGAATGTGGAGGTCTGGGCTACATAAGGCATTTCAGAAATCTTTTCTCCAAGTACCCGTCGGTAACTTCCAATGTCTCTGGTTCGCACTTTCAGCAAGTAATCAAATCCGCTTGCGATCATGTGGCATTCTTCGATCTCGGGAATTTCCCACGCAGCTGCGTTGAAGGCTTCCAGTGACCGTGAGCGTGTATCATTGAGTTTGACCTGCACAAACGCGATGTGACCAGCACCGAGCTTGGTGTGATCTACTTCTGCCCGATAACCGAGAATGTAACCCGCATCCTCCAGCTTCTTCATGCGAATTTGGCAGGGCGTTTTGGAAAGGCCTACCTTTTTAGCAAGATCAGTGACGGTAATACGTCCGCACTTTTGCAATTCCTCCAAAATCCTACGATCAAAATGGTCCGGTTTCTCCATGTAATACCCAATTTTTACTCATAACGACCATTCCAAATGAATATCGAAGTCGAATAGTCTTTGCCATAAAAAAATACAGGAAACATCCCTATGGGTATTTTGCTAATGTCAGCTCAACAATAGGTATTTAACAGTAGGCAGTAAGGCATGGATTCAGAGGATAAACCGGAGATCATCCGCAACAAAATCAGAGATAACTACCTTCCTGATGAAAACCAGGTGGTTCGGGAGCTCATTTCTTCGCTGGAAATGGATGAGGCTGCCCGTAAACGCGCTTCCGATAAAGCAGCAGATTTGATCTCAGATTTGCGGGCGAATACCTCTCCAACAATTATGGAGAGCTTTCTCGGCGAGTACGGCCTCTCAACTCAGGAAGGCATTGCGCTGATGTGCCTGGCGGAAGCTCTGCTTCGCGTGCCTGATGCCCAGACAATCGATGCACTGATTGCAGATAAGATTACTCCGAGTGCCTGGGGAGAGCACTTAGGTCAGTCTTCTTCCACTCTGATCAATGCCTCCACATGGGCGCTGCTGCTGACTGGTAAGGTTCTGGCACAGGAGGATCAGGGCGTCGTCGGTACCATTCGCAGTGTTGTGAAGCGCCTTGGTGAGCCTGTGGTTCGTACAGCTGTAGCGCAGGCAATGAAGGAACTGGGTCGCCAGTTCGTTCTTGGTCGTACCATCCGTGAAGCTATGCGTAACGCGCGTTCTGAAGAAGGCAACGGCTTCACCTACTCCTATGACATGCTTGGTGAAGCCGCACGGACAGAGGCTGATGCCAAGCGCTATCATCTGTCTTACTCCAAAGCCATCATGGCACTTTCAAGCAACTGCACGAAAGCGAGTATTCGCGAAAATCCGGGCATCTCTGTCAAACTTTCTGCGCTTCACCCACGCTATGAGTTTGCCAAGCGCGAGCGTGTGATGAAAGAGCTGGTGCCTCGCACCCTCTCGCTTATCATGCTGGCGAAGTCCTCCAATATGGGCTTTAACATTGATGCAGAAGAAGCGGATCGCCTCGAGATTTCCCTCGACGTGATTGAAGCGTTGCTGGCGGACCCTGCAACTGAGGGCTGGGACGGTTTTGGCATTGTTGTGCAGGCGTTTGGCCCGCGTGCTGCCCACGTGATCGACTGGCTTTATGCGCTCACAGAAAAGTATGATCGTAAGATCATGGTACGTCTTGTGAAAGGCGCTTACTGGGACAGCGAGATCAAGCGTGCGCAGACTCTCGGCATTGACGGCTACCCGGTCTTCACCCGTAAGGTGTCCACCGACATCTCCTATGCAGCCTGTGCTGAGAGATTGCTGGGTATGACAGATCGTATCTATCCCCAGTTCGCAACTCACAATGCGCACAGTGTTGCGACCATTCTGGAACTTGCTAAAAATCTTCCGCTGACCTCCTACGAGTTCCAGCGTTTACATGGCATGGGTGAAGCGCTTCATGAGCGCACCATGAAGAAACACGGTTCCAACTGCCGCATCTACGCTCCGGTTGGTGCACATAAAGACCTGCTGGCTTATCTGGTTCGCCGCCTGCTGGAAAACGGCGCGAACAGCTCCTTTGTCCACCAGATCCGTGATGAGAATGTCACTCCCGAGGTTATTGCACAGGATCCACTCGTTCACATCGAAAAGTATGGTGAGTACGTCGCGAATGCGAAAATTGCGCTTCCGCCAGAGCTTTATGGCGCGGGCCGTAAAAACGCGAAAGGCTGGGATCTGAGCGATCCACGTCAGGAAGCTGAATATGTTGAGGCTCTGAAATCCTTCTCAGCAACCAGATGGAATGGTCATCCTGTCATTGCTGCTTCCGTTAAGAACGGTGAAGCTGTAAGCGTGATGAATCCGGCAGATCTGCGTGATGTTGTTGGTAGCGTGGCGACTGCGACGCCTGAACAGATTGAAGCAGCGCTGACATCGGCACATCACGGCTGCGCAGAATGGGCAGATATGAGCGCAGAGGACCGTGCTGTCATTTTGCGCAAAGCGGCAGACCTGTTTGAAGAGAATGCCCCTGAGATTTTTGCACTCCTGACGCGTGAAGCTGGCAAGACTTATATGGATGCAATCAACGAGCTTCGTGAAGCTGTTGATTTTGCCCGCTATTATGCAAACGAAGCAATCCGCCTTGAAGAGCTTGATGGCAAAGGCGACCTTCGCGGTCCGATCACCTGTATCTCTCCCTGGAATTTCCCACTTGCGATTTTCTCAGGTCAGATCTTCGCAGCTCTTGCAGCTGGAAATCCAGTCCTTGCCAAGCCTGCGCCTCAGACGCCGCTTATAGCAACGTTTGCTATTGGCCTGATGCACAAGGCCGGGATTCCTGTCGGGACTCTGCAGCTGCTGCCGGGTGCTGGTGAAGTTGGTGCAGCATTAACATCTGACAGTCGTGTGGCTGGTGTTTGCTTTACCGGTTCCACCGGAACGGCACAGCACATCAACCGCGCGATGGCAAATGCGCTTGCTCCATCTGCGCCGCTTGTCGCGGAAACTGGCGGTCTCAATGCCATGATTGTGGACTCTACGGCGCTGCCTGAGCAGGCTGTTCGTGATGTGATTGCATCCAGCTTCCAAAGTGCAGGTCAGCGTTGTTCTGCACTGCGTATGCTGTACGTTCAGGAAGAGATCTTTGAAGATTTCAAAGGAATGCTTCTGGGTGCAATGAGTGAGCTGGAACTGGGCGATCCTGCTGTTTTGTCAACGGATGTTGGCCCGGTGATTGATGCCACAGCTCAGAAGAAGATTGCTGCACACTGTGAAAAGTGGGCCGGAAAAGGCCGCGTTATCAAACAGATGAAGGCACCAAACAAAGGCCACTTCATTGCTCCAACTCTGATCAAGCTGGACGGTATTGAGGAACTGGACGAAGAGATCTTTGGTCCTGTTCTTCATATTGCAACCTTCAAAGCAGAAGAAATCGACCAGACGATTGACGCGATCAATGCAAAAGAATTTGGCCTGACATTTGGGCTGCATACCCGTGTTGATAGTCGTGTTCAGCACATTGTAGAGCGCGTGAAGGTGGGCAACCTTTATGTGAACCGAAACCAGATCGGTGCGATTGTGGGATCTCAGCCGTTTGGCGGTGAAGGTCTGTCTGGCACCGGACCGAAAGCAGGTGGTCCTCACTATGTGGCTCGCTTCCGTCTTGCGGATACCTCAGCTGGGGAAAGCGTGCACCCTGGCAAGGCGGTAACTGCCGGGGATATCTTCAAAGCGCGAGGGGTATTACGTACCAGCATGTGGGAAAGCAACTTCGATCGTTTCACCGAACTGGCAACCTTGTTTGAGGCCGAGACAGGTCTGCTGAACCGCATCGCGGCTAATCACGCACACAATATGCCTGGACCAACCGGTGAATCCAACCGCCTTTATGCTGCACCACGCGGCACCGTGCTCTGTCTTGGCCCGGACTACGGCAGCCTGAAGCATCAGGTAGTGCTGGCCCTGGCTGCCGGTAACGGTGTCATTGCTGTTGGGCAAGACGCTGAGAAGCTGGCTGTGAAGCTGCGTGCTATTTCCGCTCCAATCGTCGCGTTGGAAGGTCATCTGGCCGTTGGCACACTGACTGAAGTTCAGGGTGTTGATGCGATCGCGTCCAACCACTGCGAACAAGAGCTGAAGGAGATGAAAACTGAACTTGCGAAGCGAGACGGCGCATTGATGCAGTTGATCATGGAGCGTAACCAGCCTGAGCGTTATCAGCTGGAGCGACATCTATGCATCGACACAACAGCATCTGGCGGCAACGCCAGTTTGCTTGCTGCAACTGAAGATTAAACTGTTTTGAAACAACAAAAAAAGCCGCCTCGGACCGGGCGGCTTTTTTCGTTTTAAATCACTATCAATGACTGTGGCGCGGCAAACTTTTTTGCGCGATGCGCTGGTATTTGACGGCAGGCTTCAGCACCATGCCTTCATCAAACTGGTCCACGATACCGCGCTGGATTTCCTGCCATGGCGTTTGATGCTCAGGGAATTCATACCCACCACTTTCAGCCAGCTCCTGCTTGCGTTTGGCCATCTCTTCTTCTGAGATCAGCACATTCGCTTCACCCTTGTTCAGATCAAGACGAACAATATCTCCGTTTCGCAGTAGAGCGAGACCACCCATGACGGCTGCTTCCGGCGAGGCATTGAGGATAGAGGGTGAACCTGAGGTGCCTGACTGGCGACCATCACCGATGCATGGCAGTGCATCAATGCCTTGTTTCAAAAGCTCATCCGGCGGTTGCATGTTCACCACCTCAGCGCCACCTGGATAGCCGACCGGGCCGGCTCCACGAATGACTAGGATTGTGTTGGCATCAATACTAGTAGCCACGTTGTTGATGTTGTGATGGTACTCTTCCGGACCATCGAACACCACAACCTTGCCTTCAAAAGCGTTCACATCATCTGGATTTGACAGATAACGCTCTCTGAAGTCATCTGAAATCACTGAAGTTTTCATAATCGCGGACTTGAAGAGATTGCCTTTGAGGTTCAGGAACCCGGCATTTTTCATCATCGGCTTATCATAGGGGTAGATCACGTCGTAATCACTGACGGAACTCTCTCCGTAGATCTCACCTGTGGTCTTTCCTGAAACGGTGATCGCATCTTTATGGATGTGGTCGTGTTTCATCAGCTCTGAGAAGATGCCCGGAATGCCGCCTGCGCGGTGGAACTCTTCTGAGAGGTACGCACCCGCAGGCTGGACGTTGGCCAGCAGTGGGATATTATGGCCGTGGCTTTGCCAGTCACCATTGTGCAACTCAACGCCGCTATGTCTTGCAATTGCGTTGATATGTATAGGCGCATTGGTTGAACCGCCGATGGCCGAGTTCACCGCAATTGCGTTCTCAAACGCCTTGCGTGTGAGGATATCTGACGGCTTTTGATCTTCATACACCATCTGCACGATACGCTTGCCGGTTTCATAGGAGATCTGGCCGCGTTCTCGATATGGCGCGGGGATAGATGCGCAACCCGGCAGGCTCATGCCCAGAGCTTCTGCAAGTGAATTCATGGTTGAGGCAGTGCCCATGGTGTTGCAATAGCCAACAGATGGTGCAGAATCTGCAGCCATTTTCATAAACTCTTTGTAGTCTATCTCTCCGGTTGCCAGCATTTTGCGGGCTTTCCAGATAACCGTGCCGGAGCCGGCACGCTCCCCCTTATGATATCCGTTGAGCATCGGCCCGACAGTCAGGCAAATGGCGGGGATATTGACAGTTGCGGCCGCCATGAGCAGAGCTGGAGTGGTCTTGTCACAGCCGATGGTCAGTACAACACCATCGAGAGGATAACCGTAGAGCGTTTCAACAAGACCGAGATAGGCAAGGTTGCGATCAAGCGCTGCGGTTGGTCGTTTGCCGGTCTCCTGAATAGGGTGGACAGGAAACTCGAAGCAAATGCCGCCCATCTCGCGGACGCCTTCGCGCACGCGCTCTGCAAGCACCAGATGGTGGCGGTTGCACGGGGACAGATCAGACCCCGTCTGTGCAATACCGATGATCGGTCTGCCTGACTGAAGCTCTTCACGCGTAATACCGTAGTTCAGGTAGCGCTCCAGATACAGTGCAGTCATGCCCGGATCGCCTGGCGAGTCAAACCACTCTTGCGAGCGGAGTTTTGTTTTTGGAGCTTCCGTCATAGCTCTTCAGTTCCTTTCCGAACCAGAGCAACCCCTGCCGGAGGCAGCTCCAGACCATCCAGTTCCGCTGCATCAGCGAGACGCAGCGCTTTCAAATTCATCTTTTTTTTCGAATAGTTATAGTAGAAGGTGCCGACAGATGTTTTGCTTCTTCTCAATCCGTCCGGCAACTCCACCCTGTCAATCTTCGCAGGTTTGAAAACCTCGTCCAGAATGGCGCCCATGAGGATCGGGTCGGCCCAGGCGGAGACGTAATAAACGTTGTTTTCGCCCATAAAGACTGGCTGGCCGTTGGTGTCTTTGAACAGGATTGACAAGCTGGAGATGACCTCTTCTTGCCAGATAATGGCATGGCCGCGTTCCTGATCGGCAAGGTCGGAGACAGATGTCAGGAACCTTTCTGGGCTGGTGCTGACACGCAAAACCTCAATTTCTTCAAAGGGTTCAGGGAGGTGCAGGGTCTTCTGAGAAAGCTGGTAATTCTTGTCTTTCTGGGCCAGACGAGGACCGCCCAGAACGACACCACCGAATTCGGTATAGGCTTTGAGGTTTAAAGAAAGCTCCTCGCTCATTGCATAAAGCGCGGGAATAATGACCAGCTTGTAAGGGGATAAGTCCTGAGATGCTGGTCTGATGATCTCCACATCAACACCCTTTTGTCTTAGCGCGCGGTAATAGGATAGGACGAGACGAAAGTAGCTAAAGTCCTGACCCTGCTGCTGAGTTTCGTGTGCCCAGTGGCTTTCATAGTCAACAATAAGAGCAACCTGAGCTTCTGAGGGGGTGAAAGCGCCAAGCTCCTCTATTTCACGGGCAACCTGAGCAGCCTCAACATAACCCTGCGCGGGTTTGTTATCGGTCTGCTTGAGCCCTGCATGCATTTGTTCCTGAGCGAACGGAGCTTGTCGCCAACGGAAATAGCTTGTGGTTTCAGCTCCATGGGCGAAAGCTTCCCAGCTCCACAGGCGCACCATGCCCCTTAGCGGGATCGGGTTGTACGGAGCCCAGTTCACGGGGCCGGGCTGCAGCTCCATGATCCAGAGACGTCCATGACCAATTTGTCTGTAAAGATCGTGATGAAAGGCCTGATAGTCAGGGTCACCCTGTTGGAAGTAGTCTTCCCAGTAACTGTCCGGTGTACCCAGCGGGTTTTCCATTTGATATTGGCTATGGAAACCAATGGGGTAGCAATCCCAACTGGAAATATCGAGCTGATCGCCGACCTTATAATGATCGAAGGAGAATGTGTTGCCCATAAAATTATGGATGATTGGGCGGCCCGGCGAGAGTTTACGCAGGATATCGACTTGTTCTGCATTGAACTCCTCAACTTGATCTGATGAAAACCTTTTGAAATCAAGCCTATGGGACGGATTACTCTCGGTTACCGTCAGGTTTGGCAGATCAACTTGCTCGAAGCTGTTGTATTCCATGGACCAGAACACATTGCCCCAGGCCACGTTCAAGGTTTTGATATTGCCGTACTTTTGCGCCAGCCAGAGTTGGAAGGCTTTGTGTGCGGAGGCAGACCATGAGCGGGCTGTCTCATGACAGCCATATTCATTGTCAGTTTGCCAGGCAGCGATAGAGGGGTGATTACCATATCGCTCAGCGAGGATTTCTGTGATCCGACGCGATTCCCAGCGGTAGCCTTCGTGGGAGAAGCAGTAGTGACGGCGGCTGCCGAATTTTCGGAGGGCGCCACTTTCGTCAACGGCGAGCATGTCAGGATGTTTATCCACCATCCAGCGCGGTGGGGTAGCGGTTGGCGTGCACATCACGATCCTGAGACCCGCACTTGCGAGAGCCTCAATCGCACTGTCCAGCCAGTCCCAGGAGAAGTGATCGGGCTCCGGCTCTATCCGGGACCATGCAAACTCAGCGATGCGCACGTAGGTAATGCCCAGATCGGCCATTTCTCTGGCATCTTGTTGCCATAAATCTTCCGACCAGTGTTCTGGGTAGTAACAGATACCTAAGTGTTTCTTATCGCTCATGAGATCACATTTGTAGTTCCGGGTCTGGCAGACCTGGGGTGTCAATCGGGACTGCAAAAACCGATCCGGCGAAAGGCTCTTTAGCCAATTGCTCCTCACTCAGGTTTTCGCGAGCCGTGGTAATAAACAGCGTCTTGTAGTCTGGCCCACCAAATGCAGGACAAGAGGCCTGACTTGCGCCAATCTCAATAAGGCGATCCACCGTTCCATCAGGTTTATAGCGGACGATTCTGTATCCGCCCCATTGAGCGTTCCAAAGATATCCCTCCGCATCAACCACGGAACCGTCGGGGCCAAATCCTGTCCCGGAGATATCGACAAATATCTGCGCAGGCCCTTCTGGCAGGCCAGTTCGCGCATTCAGTGGCCATTTGATGATCTGAGATGTTACCGTGTCTGAAAAGTACGCAGTGTTCCCATCTGGCGAGAAACAAAGGGAGTTCGGGATCGTGATGTCACCTGCGACCTTTGCTAATTCCCCTTTGAAAAAGCGATAAAGGCTGCCTGCACCTTTTTCTGCTTTTCGGCCCATGGTGGAAACCCAAAAACCACCGGTGCGGTCGGTGCGGGCGTCGTTGGAGCGGGTGATGGGGTTTTGATCCTCGACGGGGAGGATAAGATTGCGGGTGTGGGTGCCCGGTGACCAGCGATACAGACCTGTTGCAGAAGATACCATGAAGTCATCGCTGTCTGGGATCTGCGCGAAGGCGGAGACGGGCTCGTCGAACGTCCATGTTTCGATATCACCGGTTATGCCCTTTTTCAGTACCAGATTATTGTTGATGTCCACCCAAAACAACGCACTGTGGCGGGCGCTCCAAATAGGGCCCTCCCCCAAGCTGCATTGCGTTCTGGCGAAAACACAGGGCTCGCTCATGCGTCTCCTCCCGGCTTGAGCGCATCATAGGCTGCAATTATTTCTTTTGCGTTTTCAGAAACCTGCGCGGCAGTAAAGTCTGGCCTGTAAAGGTTGCTTGCCATTCCGAAACCCTGACAGCCAGCTTCTGCATATTGCGCAAACTCCGCAGGGCCAACACCGCCAACGGCATACACAACGGTCCTTTTCGGCAACACGGCACGCACGGCCTGAATGCCCTTTACTCCCACCTGGAAGGCCGGGAAAATCTTAAGAGCATCGGCACCAGCTTTCAGTGCTGCAAAGCATTCCGTTGGGGTGAGAACTCCCGGATAGGACGCCATGCCTTCTGACCTGGTGGTGCGGATAACGTCTTCATTATAGTTGGGAGAGACGATGAACGTTCCGCCTGCTGCGCGGACTTGCCTGACCTGCTCTGCGGTCAGAACTGTCCCCGCGCCGATGGCGGATAACTTGCCGAACCTGTCTTGCGCCATCCTGATAGATTTAAGGGCATCCGGTGAGTTGAGCGGCACTTCTATCTGTGAAAATCCCGCTTCTATAAGTACTTCCACAATATCCAGAATCCCGGCTGGCTTCACCCCGCGAAGGATAGCCATGAGGTTGCGTTCCGGTGATTGTTTAACTGTTGTCATTGAGTGCCCCTTGTCTGACGGCGGATAGTCCGGTGAGTGCGGCCTTGTCTGCATCGTGCAGGATCGACGTAATATCGAGATGGTGCAGGGCCAGCTTGTAATTTTGAGCAAGTGTATTGCCACCGATAAGGTGGACTTGCTTTGGCGGGTTGTCCCCGCACTTTACCAGCATATCCAGAAGCTCTGTTCCGATAACAAGCGCGGAAAGTCTGGAAGTGCATGCCTGCGTGCTGGTATCGTTAAGCAGCAGCCCGGCCCGCAGACCAAACAGATTGCCGAGCAGAGTAGCTTCCTGATTTTTCAGCTGATCCAACGTGGCGAGAAAGACGTCTTTGTCAAGCTCGGCCTCTGTATCCAGCGAATGACGCAGGATGGATTGTCTTGCGATCAGTGCGAATAACTCACCACTGAGGAATGTGGAGGTTCGGGTCACTGTCCCCTCTTCCATCTCCATCCATTTGCTGTGAGTGCCGGGCAGGCAGAAAATGCCGGATTTGACCGATAACTCATCCAGAATTCCAAGCAGAAGAGTTTCCTCACCGCGCATAACATCTGGCTGCTGCTCTGATTTCTGGCTGAGGCCGGGCACTATAAACGGCAGGATGCGGGTACTATTTGTTTTGGGCGAAACCAGATGCCGGTGCAGTTCTGTCAATTTTGTTGGTACAGGCACATATTCCGCTTCTTGCCAGCCCTGACGACTGCCAGCCATACCGCAAATGAACACCTGCGTTGGTTTTGCGTTGCTGTGCAACCAGCCCGCAATCAATTCCAGCAAAACCCCTTCAAAATCAGAAGGTTGCAGCGTTCCTGCACCTTGCGTTGATTTTGCGCTGATTTGCGTTACACCGCTTTCGTCAACCAGCCATGCCCGAAGACTGGATGTTCCCCAGTCAACGGCGATCCAGTGGCCTGCAGTGGTGATCTGACGGAGGTTGTTATCTGGTGATACCATTTGATTCACTTATGCCCCCTGTTCCCATTTGTGTCTATTATTAGCTTCAGGCACCTGAAAAGCGCCTATGGTATTGATGGTTTTATGGAAGGAGGGTTGCCTTTGGCACTCCCGATTCCGGTATTAGATCAGCCCTTGGTCGCCCCCATTGTCAGCCCTGCAATGAAGTGCTTTTGCATGAGGAAGAACATGATGACCGGCGGCATTGCGGCAATGACGGATCCGGCTGAGACCAGATGCCATTGCGCGACCCACTGACCGTTGAGCGAAATGATACCACCTGTGACTGGCATGGCGTGCGTGCCCTGAACCAGAACTGTGGCCCAGAAGAAGTCGTTCCAGATGAACGTAAAGATTAACACAGACAAAGCCGCAATGGCAGGCCGCATGAGTGGCAGCACCACGTACCGGAAGATGCGCAGCTCGGAGACGCCTTCCACGCGGGCAGCTTCAATCAGCTCACTCGGCAGTGCCTTGATAAAGTTGCGCATGAACAGCGTGCAAAAGCCTGTCTGGAAAGCCACATGGAAGAGCACGAGACCTGTCACAGTGTCGTAGAGCCCCATTTTGAGCGTGAGGTCGCGAACCGGGATCATGAGGATCTGGAACGGCACAAAGTTACCGGCCACGAAAATAAAGAAAAGCCAGAGATTGGTTTTAAACCTGTAGGTCGCCAGCGCGTACCCCGTCAGGCAGGACAGAGCAACGGCGCCAATCACAGTTGGAATGGTGACTTTGAATGAGTTAAGGATGAACAGCCCCATGGGCGTGTTCCGGAAAACAGTCAGGTAATTGCCCGGCTCAAACGAGGATGGCACGCCAAAATAGTTGCCCATGGCAAGGTCGGAGGCCGGACGAATGGAGGTTATCATGACCCCGATCAGCGGCAGGAGCCAGACCAGCAGAGAGAGTGGAAGAGCAATCCTGTAAGCTGCGCGGGTTGGTGCAGATGCACTCGCAACGGGAGTTGGAAACATCTTAGCAGCCCTCCCTTTCGTCTTTGAGCATCCGCACGATAAACATGGTGATGAACACGATCATTATGGCAAAGAGAACAACAGCTATGGACGCGCCGTACCCCATGCGAAAGCCGTATTCAGACAGTGCCTGCTCGTACATGTAATAGGAGAGCACGCGGCTGGACCCATAAGGACCACCGCTTGACATAATGGAGACCAGATCAAACGAACGCAGTGCGCCGATGATTGTAACCACCACAGCGATGAAGGTGGCCGGGCGTAGCTGCGGGATGATGACGTACCAGAGCATTTTCCAGCCTTTTGCACCATCCAGCCGCGCCGCTTCAATCTGGTCCGGTGAGACGTTGTTGAGGCCGGTAAGATACAGGATCATGCAATATGCGATCTGCGGCCAGAGGCCCGCAACTATGATGCCGTAGGTTACGAAGCGTTCATCGGCAAGGATGGCAATGCCATCCACGCCCACAAACTCCAGCAGCCTGGTGAACAAGCCGAAGTTGGGGGCATAGAACCACGAGAAGATGAGACCGACAACAATCTGACTGATCACAAACGGGAAAAAAAACAGAGATTTATAGATGCGGATGCCAGTTACAGTCTGATTGAGGAAGATCGCAATCATCAGTCCGGCTGGTACTGCCAGCATGTAAAGCCCAAGCCATAAGATGTTGTTATACAGCGCCGTATAAAACGCGTCATCATTTATAAGCTCAATATAGTTTGCAATGCCGATGAAGGTTTTGACGCCGATGCCATCCCATTCATACAAGCTGATCCAGAGTGAGCGGCCGATTGGCACAATCACATAGACCAGAAACATCACCACACCCGGCGTTAAAAACAACCATGGTGCAAATTTGCGCTGACTGGCAATCCACTTTGAAGATCTGTTTTTGCTGGCGCCTGATGTGGCAGGTTCTACGGAGAACTTTGGTGAGTTCCCGGAAGATACAGGAGCCAGGACCTGTTCGCTCATCTATGTCCTCCTGCGGAAGACCGTGCTTCCGCGCTGTTCATTCCCGGAACACAGGGCGGCGAAATCTTCCGCCACCCTGTTTGAGAACTCCGCTTATCCACTAGTCGTGGACACGGGACC
The DNA here is from genome assembly GCA_947502585.1 of uncultured Pseudovibrio sp. Taxonomy (GTDB): domain Bacteria; phylum Pseudomonadota; class Alphaproteobacteria; order Rhizobiales; family Stappiaceae; genus Pseudovibrio. Next base: position 4,610 of record CANNAV010000010.1, on the reverse strand, counting down.
GGATCTTCTCAAGGCGCTCCAGAATGGCGTCAATCCGCTCTGGCTTCACCATGAACTCCTGGAAGCCTTCCATGCCTGCCTTTGCCATTGCAGCCGAAGCATCGCGGTCGTAAAACTGCGCCAGAGCGTAAGCATTGGAGAGCATGTCAAAACCCTGTTGCAGGATGCGTTTTTCAGGGCGCTCTGCACCGGAGTTTACCGGCAACTGACCGAGTGTGATGTTTGTTGCTGTCTGAACATCTGCACGCGCCATATAAGCAAGGAACTTCCTGGCATCTTCCTTGTTTTTGGCGTTTGCCGGAATGTGGATGGTGTCAGTTGGCGCATCTTCAGCCATTGGAATGCCCGGTGTGATTTCCGGGAACTGCATGAAGCCGATCTGCTCGTCCTTCAGGCCACCGTTTCTGAACACGTCAACAGCAAAGTTGCCCATCAGATACATTGCCGCTTTGCCCTGCACGAGTGCCGGAACAGCTTCCTGCCAGTCCAAAGCGGCATGGTTTTCGTTGTAGTAGCCCGGCTTGACCAGCTCTGCCCACTTGTCGAAGGTCGCTTTCACACGCGGGTCGGTGTATGGCACCTTGCCTGCGGTGAGGTCCATGTGGAACTCGTAGCCATTGACGCGCAGGTTCATGTAATCAAACCAGCCGCCTGTTGGCCAAAGTGCTTTTGTGCCGATTGTGAACGGGTCAATGCCTGCGGCCCTGAGCTTTGCGGAAGCTGCAACCAGCTCATCCCAACTGGTTGGGACAGCTATGCCCTTCTCTTCAAAGATATCTTTGCGGTAGTAGATGCCCCACTGGTAGTAAGTGTAGGGAACACCCCATTTTTTGCCATCAATCGTCATGGATGCTGCTGCTGATTTCAGCTGCTCATTCAGACCGTTTTCCTCCCAGACATCGGTGACGTCCTCAAACAATCCGGCATTGACGAAGGGTGCCATACGGTTACCGGCGTACCATGTTGCCAGATCCGGTGCGCCTGCTGTGAGGAAGTTGCGGATGGAGGTTTTATAGCCCTCCTTATTCATCGTGTTGACGATGACGTTCACATCCGGGTTCTCCCTGGAGAAGCCAGCCACGATGTTTTCAAATGCTTTTTTTGGCGCCGGATCCGTCTGGTCCAGATTTATTATCAGATCGCCAGCGGCAAATGCGGAACTTCCCATCATAAATGCAGCAGCAAAACTGCCCGCAGCTACTTTTCTAAAATCAGACACCTCAACCTCCCAATATCGCAAAGATAATAGTTCCAATAAACAGAACTTTGTTTTGACTATTGAAATATTTACGTACTAGTGCATTATTGTCAACCAAAGGAACCAGAGCAGGTTAATTCGGTTTCATTCACGCACCATGCTCCAGCTCTTTATTTTTATGCGTATTCTTCTTCCAAAGCCGGAGCCACTTTTCGGGAATACGCTTCAGGCAGTTGTCTGCATGAAAATTGCAGTTTTTCGGAACCGGCGAGGGAACAACTGGAAATGGGCACACAATCCCTGAATATCCCTGATGAAACCGGGCAGGACCTCACAAGCCCCCTATCCAAGGCACTGGTGGTTCTGGACGCGGTTGCACTTGCAGAATCGCCTCCACGGTTTGTGGATCTTTTGAATGCTTTACCACTCAGCCGCGCCACGTTGCATCGTCAGTTGCGGCAGCTTACCCGTGAAGGCATGCTGGTGCGTGACGAGGTGCATCAGACCTATTCCATAGGCATGCGCGTGTTGCGACTGGCTCATTCGGCCTGGAGCCGTGCAAGCCTTGCAAGCGTGGCGCGGGATACGCTGGACACGTTGAGCACGCAGATTCCGGAGACGATTCATCTGGCGGTGCTGGACAACAATCAGGTACTTTACGTGGACAAGCGACTGCCGCCACGCAGCGTTTCCATGTTCTCCAGTCCCGGCAAAACTGGTCCGGCCTACTGCACCGGCGTTGGCAAAGCTATGCTATCTGCACTTGCTGAGGCACGGCTTGATGAGGCAATCAGGGCTCAGTCTTTCCAGCGCCATACCGACAAGACGCTGGTGAATGAAACAACGCTGCGCGATGAGCTGGTACGTATTCGCGCACGCGGGCATGCCTGTGATGATGAGGAGCATGAGGACTCAATCATTTGTGTGGCCTTACCGATCCTGAACAAGCGCGGCGAGCCGATTGGTGCGCTTTCTGTGACCAGTACGACCTATATGACATCACTGGACAGGATGGTCGAAGCATATTTACCTGCCATGAAGGCGGCGACCAGTGAGATTTCAGCAAAAGCTCAGATTGCATTGGGAGTTTGATTTCATTTTCTGATCTGCGGGTTTGGAGAGGCACCCGCTCATTTATTGAAGGCATTTTCGGGAGGTAATCTGATGACCACAGTTGTATTGCGGGATCTAAAGAAAAGTTATGGCGACACGCAGGTGATCCACGGCGTGGAACTGGACATTGAAGAGGGCGAGTTTGTCGTTTTCGTTGGTCCTTCCGGCTGCGGGAAATCCACCTTGCTTCGGACTATTGCCGGGTTAGAGACCAGCAGCAGCGGTACCATCCATATTGCAAATGAGGATGTGACAGACATCGACCCATCCCAGCGAGGCATTGCGATGGTGTTCCAGAGCTACGCACTCTACCCGCACATGACGGTTGGCGAGAACATGGGCTTTGGCCTTAAGATGACCGGCCACCCCAAAGCCGAGATCAAACGGCAGGTGGATGAAGCAGCGCGTATTCTGAAGCTGGAAGAGTATCTGAACCGTCATCCGAAGGCGCTTTCCGGCGGCCAGCGGCAGCGTGTGGCGATTGGGCGGGCGATTGTGCGCAGCCCGAAGGTGTTCCTGTTTGACGAACCGCTTTCCAACCTTGATGCAGAACTGCGCGTCCAGATGCGTATTGAACTCGCCAAGCTGCACAGGGAAGTGGCGGCCACGATGATCTACGTGACCCACGATCAGGTGGAGGCCATGACGCTGGCTGACAAGATTGTGGTGCTGGACAGTGGTTACATCCGGCAGGTGGGCAAACCACTGGAGCTTTACGATGATCCTGCGAACCAGTTTGTGGCAGGCTTTATTGGCTCACCAAAGATGAACTTCCTGAATGGCAAGGCGGTAAGCACAACAAATGCCGGGCTGGAGATTGCAGTTTCTGGTTTTGAAGGAAAGACCCTGGTCGTGCCTGGGATCACCTCCCCGGTGGCGGAGGGTGCTGTAGTCACAGTTGGCATTCGCCCGGAACACTTCGTGATTGACGCAGACGAAGACGGTGTTGGAGCAGATGTGAGCGTGTCGCTGGTGGAGAACCTTGGCGAAACCAGCTACGCCTATTGTACCCTGCCAGATGGTGTTCAGGTGATCGCCGAAAGCCGCGGCAACCGCCTTGCGCAAAACAGCAACACCCTAAACCTGACCCTGCCCGCCTCACGGGCTTTGCTGTTCAAGCCGGATGGTGAGCGACTGCGGTAACCATCTTAATACCTGAGGAACAGACCATGATACCGTTCCTGCAACATGGTCTGATTATTCTTTGGGGTATCCTTTCCCGAAAACCGGCATACACTTTTCGGGGATACGCCCTGTTCAGGCAATCTCCTCAGCGTAGAATTGCAGGTGTTTGCGGAGGCGAATGGAGGTGATTTCGCACTGCAAGTCTTCGTTGAACCTGGTGGTCTCACGCACCTTCCCGTATCTCATATGATGGTAGAGGGCCAGAGCGCGTTCGTTCTGGATTAGGGCTGAGATTTCTGCGGTGTTGTAACCTCGGGCGGAGATGCGGCGTTCGGCTTCTTCCACCAGTGCGGTACCCAGTCCGCGGCTCTCGTGGTCAGGGTCAATCCAGAGATCGGTGATGAAGTTGTCGGCGTGCTCTGTAGCTGCAAAGCCGAGCACGCGGGCTTTTGCTACAGCCACCACAATCTGATCCAGGCACGCGCTTGCAAAATCGGTGAAGGAGGCTTTGCTAATGGTGTCATGAGCGACCTGTGGCACGTGGGGACCGACGCCCCGTCTCCATGAGGCCAGACCGACGCTACCGATCTGAGGGATATCTTTTGAGCGGGCACTACGAATTTCAAAGGTCTTCATCAGACTGATCCACCTCTTTGCTGGCCTTTCAACATCTCCCGCAGGTCTCGCTTAAGGATCTTGCCGTAATTGTTCCTGGGCAAATGATCCATAGCAATGTACTGCCTGGGACGCTTGAAACGCGCGATGTTATCAATACAAAGCTGGTCCAGCTCTGCAAAATCGACGGTCTTTCCCTCCTCTGCCGAAATGATCGCCACCACTTCTTCGCCCCACCCCTTACAGAACCGGCCGACAACTGCGACTTCAGAGACATCCGGATGCAGCAGAAGGAGTTCTTCCACTTCACGAGGATAAATATTGGACCCGCCCGAGATAATCATATCTTTAGATCGGTCGTGCATGGTGAGAAAGCCATCCTCATCCAGCGCACCCATGTCGCCTGTTTTCAACCAACCATCAATTATCACCGAGGCCGTAGCTTCCGCGTTGCGCCAGTAACCCGGCATGACCGCTGAGCCGGGAATGTCCCGGTGTTTGTTGAAACTTTGCTTTAGGGTGGCGTTGCTTCCCCTGAGCTGTAGGCTCGGGGTGTTTA
>CANNAV010000009.1 GCA_947502585.1 uncultured Pseudovibrio sp. | reverse complement strand
CAAACCTAAAGAGAAATGCCACGATGGCTATCTCAATTTCTAAATCAGATAATTTACAGCACTATAGGGACACAATCGTCTATGCTCCAAAGTCGGTGTAGTGAGAATATGTACTTAGCCGGAGGTACGAGGCACCTGCATCACCGCCCACCCATAGCTCTTCAAGCTACTTCGGTTGTAACGACCTGAAAACAAAAACCGCCCGTAGGCGGCTTTGAGGTCTCTGTGAGGGGTTGCGTTACCCAACAGCGAACTGATCGTTGAAAGCGTAACCGGCACCGCGGACGGTGCGGATGGGGTCTTTCATACGGCCTTTGTTCATGGCCTTGCGCAGGCGGCCTACATGCACATCCACGGTGCGTTCGTCCACATACACATCATGTCCCCAGACACCATCCAGCAGCTGCTCACGGGAATAGACACGGCCCGGTGCGCTCATAAGGAACTCCAGCAGGCGGTATTCAGTCGGGCCGAGGTGGATTTCGCGGCCTGTTCTGCGGACGCGGTGGGTTTCGCGGTCGAGCTCGATATCACCGGATTTGAGCATCGTGGAGATCACTTCCGGCAATGCACGGCGGAAGATCGCACGAACGCGGGCCATAAGCTCCGGAACGGAGAACGGTTTGACGACGTAATCGTCCGCTCCGGTTGCCAGACCGCGAATGCGCTCAGATTCTTCACCGCGCGCTGTAAGCATGATAATCGGCATGCGCTCTGTTTCCGAACGCGCCCGCAGGCGGCGACAGAGCTCTATGCCGGAGAGGCCAGGAAGCATCCAGTCCAGCAAGAGCAGGTCCGGCTGGTTTTCCTGCAGCAGGAGTTCTGCCTCATCTCCTCTTGCACATACGTCAACAGTGTAGCCTTCTGCTTCAAGGTTATAGCGCAGCAGCAGGCTAAGTGGCTCTTCGTCTTCTACAATCAGTATCCTGGGCATACTCAAGTGCTTTCTTTGCACCTTAACTTATCACGCGATTTCACGTGTTCAAAGCTTTGTGGCAATAGTTCATTATACGCTCTGCACAGCGTTGTTTGCTTCCAGTTCGTCAGTCTTTGGGCGATCTCCAGGAAGATGGCTTCCTGAGATCATGTAGTAGATGTTTTCCGCAATGTTTGTTGCGTGATCGCCGATGCGTTCTATGTTCTTGGCACAGAACAGCAGATGGGCGCACATGGTGATGGAGCGCGGGTCCTCCATCATGTAAGTAAGCAGCTGGCGGAACAGGCTTGTGTACAGAGCATCCACCTCGTCATCACGCAGGTGTACGCGCTGGACCACTTCAAGGTCACCGGAGGTGTATGCATCCAAAATAGCTTTGAGCTGTTCCAGCGCCAGATCGGACATATGTTCAACACCAACAGCGAGCTGCTTGTTGTTGAACTCGCTCTCTATCGCCAGTGTCCGCTTGCCGATGTTTTTTGCCATGTCGCCGACGCGTTCCAGATCGTTGGAGATGCGCATGGCGGCGATGATGTGACGCAGGTCGCTTGCCATTGGCTGGCGGCGTGCAATCACGGAGATGCACAACTCTTCCAGCTCGGCCTGCATGTTGTCCAGACGCTGATCTGCGGCGATGGTGCGTGTTGCCAGCTCGCGGTCCTGTCGCAGCAGCGCGGTGACAGCATCATGAACGAGGGTTTCTGCCAGCCCGCCCATTTCAACGACACGTCCGGCCAGTTCTTTAAGCTCTTCATTGAAGGAAGAGACGATATGGTCTTTCATAGGATGGTCTCCTTAAGACACCATGTATTTCTATTCTTAACCGAAACGGCCGGTGATGTAATCCTGCGTGCGCTGGTCATTGGGGTTGGTGAAGATGTCATTGGTCAACCCCTCCTCCACCAGATTGCCCAGATGGAAGAACGCGGTGCGCTGAGAAACACGGGCGGCCTGCTGCATGGAGTGCGTCACGATGACGATGGTGTAGTTCTGTCGCAACTCATCCATCAGCTCTTCCACTCTCGCGGTGGCAATCGGGTCAAGCGCGGAACAGGGCTCATCCATGAGGATTACTTCCGGAGACACAGCAATCGCGCGGGCGATACACAAGCGCTGTTGCTGACCACCGGAAAGGCCTGTACCCGGCTCATCCAGACGGTCTTTGACTTCCTCAAACAGACCGGCACGCTGCAGAGAACTGGCGACGATGTTTTCCAGATCGGCCTTGCCCTGTGCCAGACCGTGGATGCGTGGGCCATAAGCCACGTTCTCGAAGATGGACTTGGGGAACGGGTTCGGCTTCTGGAACACCATACCCACACGAGCCCGCAGCTCCACCACATCAATATGCGGATCGTAAACATCGTCGTTGTCGAGAAGGATGTCACCTTGCACGCGGCAAATATCAATGGTGTCGTTCATGCGGTTCAGGCAGCGCAAAAAGGTGGATTTTCCGCAACCTGACGGGCCAATCAGCGACGTCACCTGATTTTTACGGATATCCAGATCCACACCATGAAGGGCCTGTTTGTCGCCATAAAACACTTTTACGTTACGTCCACGCATTTTAAGTGTTTCGCCTTCAGCTGAAACGGCTGGACGGGCGCTGATCATTGTATTCATTGCACTCTCAGTATCTGTGGTCATTTCCAATGCCATGATCTTGCCTTCCAAATCACCAGCGGCGCTCAAAACGTTTACGAAGGACGATTGCGACTGCATTCATGGAGATCAGAAAGCCGAGCAGCACCATGATAGCGGCAGACGTTTTCTGCCGAAAGGCAGCTTCCGGGAAATCAGCCCACATAAAGATCTGGACAGGCAGCACGGTAGAGGGATCAACCGGGCTTGCCGGGATGTCTACGATGAAGGCCACCATGCCGATCATGAGAAGTGGTGCAGTTTCACCCAGTGCCTGTGCCATACCGATGATGGTTCCGGTAAGGATGCCCGGCATTGCCATTGGCAGCACATGATGGAACACGGCCTGCAAACGGGACGCCCCGACGCCGAGCGCTGCCTCCCGGATGCTTGGCGGCACGGCCTGAAGTGCTGCACGCGAGGCGATAATAATAGTTGGCAGGGTCATGAGAGCCAGCACCATACCGCCGACGAGCGGCGCTGAACGTGGCAATCCAAAAATGTTGAGGAACACAGCCAGACCGAGCAGACCGAATACGATGGACGGCACCGCTGCAAGGTTGTTGATGTTCACCTCAATGAGCTGTGTCCAGCGGTTCTTTGGTGCAAATTCTTCCAGATAGATCGCTGCGGAAACACCAATTGGGAACGACAGGGAGAGCGTGACGAGCATGGTCCAGAAAGACCCGACAGCTGCCCCCCAAATGCCTGCCATCTCCGGTTCACGGCTTGCACCGGAGCTGAAGAAGATGGAGTTCCACTCGTTTCTAACCATGCCTTTGGAAACCAGATAGTCAGTGTAGGCAATCTCTTTATCTGAGAATTTACGAAAAGATTCCGGTGTCTCCAGCTCTTCAATGCTCCACTGTCCGGCAGGTACGGCGGCATCCGTGGACAGCGGAACAAAGGCTGTTCCGCTGACGCTGGTTGGTGTCACCTTCTCTGCTTTTATGGTTCCGCCATTCACCTCGATGAAGAAGCTTGGTATATTGGCGTTGAGCGTTCCACCCGTGCCGATGCTGGCAAGGTGGTCTTGCACAGTGACAAGATCTGCTTTCTGTTTTTCCAGAGCGCTCATGATCTTTACCAGAGCCGCTTTGTTAACCTCAACTTCAGAGGCCAGACGCTGTGCGACCAGAGGATCTGTTTCATTGGCAAGGCGGGCCTCAAGGCTCGCAATCTTTCCATTCACGCTGACTTTTGAACGACCGCGGGCTTCGATTTTACCAGCAAGAAGCTCAGTCTCATTCTCGTAGTACGTTTTGAGAGAGGCGAGGATTGCTGCAAACTCCGGCTTTTCTGCGGTGACAGTCACCTGACCTTCAGTCCCGGACACCGTCGCTGCGCCTGAGGTCGCTATCCCGGTTTTCTTCGTGATGAGTCCTTTGACATAAAGATCAGCGAAGTCAGAGAGCGGGATTGCGACCGGGCCTGTATCCCCCAGCATGGACGGATCGCCCGCTACCTGCTTTTCCAGAGTGATATTGGCACCCGAGGACACCAGCGAATAGAGCACACGGCGGTTTTTACGGTCGGAGGCGAAGGGAAGTTCTGCCTTCAATCCATCCCGAATGATCTTGTTGTAGCTTGCGCCTGACGGATTGGCCGGGTCAACCTTATCCGCACTCAGGTCAAGCGGCACGTTCACGTAGTTGTATGTGAAGGCTGGCAGTCCTGAACCAACAATTGTGTAGAGCAGCAGGACCAGAAAGGTTGCGGCCAGTGCGATGGCACCTATGCCATAGGCTTTGAAACGCGCTTCCATGCTGTAGCGCTTTTTCAGGCGCTTGCGAGCTTCGTTTGTCGTATGGACACCGGAAGGAATAATGCCTTTGACACGCCCGCCAATGGCGGAACCGGCGGTGTCCTGAGCGATATCAATCATACTGTTCCCTATATTTCTTCACGACGCGCAGAGCGAAGATGTTCAGAGCAAGTGTGATGCAGAAGAGGAGAAGACCGAGCGCAAATGCCGCGAGTGTTTTCGCGCTGTCGAACTCCTGGTCACCAACCAGCAAGGTGACGATTTGCACGGTCACGGTTGTTACAGCTTCCAGCGGATTCACCGTCATATTGGCGGCAAGACCAGCTGCCATCACCACGATCATGGTTTCGCCAATGGCGCGGGAGATGGCGAGGATCAGAGCGGATACGATTCCTGGGAGAGCGGCTGGCAGCACAACCCGGCGAATTGTTTCCGACCTGGTTGCGCCCAGACCGGCGGAGCCGTCACGCAGCGATTGTGGCACCGCGTTGATCACGTCGTCAGACAGGGAGGAGACGAATGGAATAATCATGATGCCCATGACAAGGCCAGCGGCCAGTGCCGATTCAGAGCTGACTGACAGGCCCAAGCTTTCCCCCCAACCGCGGATAAAAGGTGCCACAGTCAAAGCAGCGAAGAAACCGTAGACCACTGTCGGGATACCTGCCAGAATTTCCAGGACAGGCTTTGCTATGGCGCGGACTGGCGTGCTTGCATAATCGGAGAGGTAAATTGCGGAGAGCAGGCCAACGGGGGCTGCCACGAGGATAGCAATTGCTGTGATCAGCATGGTGCCGACCAGAAGCGGGATTGCACCAAAGATTTCAGTATTGGCTTCTCCTTGTTCAGCCCCGGCTCCTTCAAAGGCGCTTTGCGGGCTCCAGTGGGTTCCCAAGACGAAATCCAGAACCGGGATCTGGCGGAAGAACATCAGGCTTTCGAAGACAAGCGAGAGAACGATGCCAATGGTGGTGAAGATCGCGACAGCGGAGCACAGGATCAGCAGTGCCATAACGGTGCGCTCTACAAAGTGACGGGCTCGCATCGCCGGTGCGATGGTGCGATTACCGTACCACATACCACCGGCAACCAAAGCGAGGATCAGTGTTGTTTTCAGAAAAAGGGACGTTTGCCCAAGCGAGCTGAACACCTCTGCCGCCTGCTCTTTACCAGCATCAGAAAAGGCCACAATGCCGCCGAATGCGATGGCGCGGGCATCCCGCAAAAATGCCTGAAGTTCTGCTTTGGAAAGTCCTGCAACAATCTCGGCCTTTGCACTGATGACCATTGTATCAAGCAAGCGCGGCTCAACGATTTCCCATGCAATCAAAAGGGTAAATGCTGGAAGAGCAGCCAGAATGGCCAGGTATCCGCCATAGTAGCCTGGACGGGAGTGCAATGCAGAGAGCTGATTACCGGCAACCTGCATAGCCCGGAAACGCCCATAGACATTAGCGGTTACGAAGACCAGCAGAAGAAGGGCAGCGTAAGTCCAGAACATTTGCTTTGTCGCCTTATCTGGCTTTGTTGTTTCAGTTGATTTTTCGCAGATCAGGGAAAGCGGCCAGTTCGTGACTGACCGCTCTCTCAACGTTTACAATCAGAATGCAAGTGGTGTCAGCGCACTTGCAGACCTGGACACAGCTTCACGTTCAGCTGCCAGCAACGGGATCAGACCTTTGTCTGCCAGATAACCTTCGTCACCCCATGTGTCTTCATTGGTGAACTCAGCCACGTACTCAGCGATACCAGGGATTACGCCGGTGTGCTCTTTCTTGATGTAGAAGTACAGGGAGCGGGACACCGGGTAGTCGCCGGCAGCAATTGCGTCAAATGTTGGCGCAATACCTGCAATGTTGGCGCCCTGGATCTTGTCAGCGTTCTGATCAAGGAAGGAGAACCCGAAGATGCCGAGTGCATTCGGGTTCGCATCAAGCTTCTGAACGATCAGGTTGTCGTTCTCACCAGCTTCGATGTACGCACCGTCTTCACGGATTTCGTAACAAGCTTTTTTCTTCAGACCGAGATCTGCAGCACCCGGCACCATTTTACAGCCACCCTGCATTGCCAGCTCGGCAAAGGCATCACGGGTACCGGATGTTGGTGGAGGGCCGAGCACTTCGATCCTGGAGTTAGGAAGGGAAGGATCGATGTCGGACCAGGTCTGATATGGGTTTGCAACCAGCTTGCCATCGACTGGAACTTCTTTCGCAAGAGCGAGGAAAATATGCGCCAGTGTCAGGTCCAGATGAGTGCCTGCCTTGGAGTTCGCAAGAACGATGCCGTCGAAGCCAACAGTCACTTCAACCGGGGTTACGCCAGCCTCATTACACTGCACCAACTCCTTTGCCTTCATGCGGCGGGAAGCATTGGTGATGTCAGGCGTGTTTTCGCCAACACCTTCACAGAAAAGCTTGATGCCACCACCTGAACCAGTGGATTCAACAACTGGTGTTTTGAAGTTTGTTTTCTGACCAAACTGCTCAGCAACAGCTGTCGCAAATGGGAAAACAGTGGAAGAACCAACGATCTGAATCTGATCACGAGCCTGTGCGGAACCCGCTGCAATGGTACCTGCAAGAGCGAGCGCTGCAACGCTTGAGAATGCCTTAATTTTCACCTGAGGTCTCCTGGGAGGTCTGGTTATAAAAACTGTTTAACTAAGTTCACTTCACAGCTATCCGGCTGCGAGCTGGCTGAAACCTAGCGCCTGGCTGTGATAGTTATATGAACGTTGCGTATCAGTTTTATGACATCTCAAATATCTGGTTTTGTTATATTATTTCAAATCTCTTCATTTTCGTCATAAACAAAGGCACCTGGTATGAACACCCGGAAACACGCACCTTTATCCGGTTTACTTTCAATTTCCAGGCGGGCGCGGTGGCGTGTCAGAATGTGTTTTACGATGGCCAGGCCGAGGCCTGTTCCCTTCATCTGACGGCTTGTGACCACATCTACCCGATAAAAACGCTCGGTTAATCGCGGCAGGTGCTCAGGGTCGATGCCCGGACCGTAATCACGAATCTCTGCAATCCAGTGGGGTATCTCGGTTGAATCAGGGTCCGGGCGACATGTGACATCAATCCGGCCCCCGCTGGACCCGTATTTCAGCGCGTTTTCTATGAGATTGCTGAAGACCTGCACGAGTTCATCATTTTCACCCCGGATTTCGGCAGGTTCATCTGGCACTGTCACATTCAGCTGAACTCCCGTTTCTTTGGCAACGGGTAAAAGAGTTTCCACGCTGTGCTGCATGATCTGACCAAGATTCACAAGGGATTCTGGCTGGACATGCACTTTCATTTCAATTCGGGACAGGGACAGCAGGTCGTCAATGAGGCGGCGCATACGTTCGGCCTGTTCCAGCATGATGGCGAGGAACTGGTCTTGCGCCTTCGGATCGCCTTTGGCCGGGCCCTGAAGTGTTTCGATGAAGCCAGTCAGCGATGCCAGCGGGGTACGCAATTCGTGGGAAGCGTTGGCTACAAAGTCGGCGCGCATACGCTCCAGACGGCGGGCCTCTGTCAGATCTCGGATCACGACGAGGATGAGACCCGGACGCCCGTGCGGGACGGCGAGGTTTCCGCTGGAGACGGACCGGAGCGGCGCGATGTGTGCTTCCAGCCAGAGTTCCATCGGCACTTTCTCTGCCCAGTCGATGACTTCTGTGGAACCGCCATTGGAAACACGGTCCAGCGCTTCCAGCAGAGATGGCGCACGGATGCGGAACGACAAAGGATCGCCAACCGCAATGGTGCCAAAGCGGCGCTGTGCGGCGAGGTTCACGTATTGAGTTGTGCCGCGGTAATCGACGACAAAGCATGGATCAGGCAGAGCATTGACGGCGGACTTCATGCCGCGATCCACGATCTCGCTGACTTCCTTGCGGCTGACACCGCTTGGGGCTTTGACCCTGGTGCGGCTTTTCATGCCGCCGCCTATGACCAGAACAAAGATGAGAGCATAGGCGAAGAATGATGCCCAGACAGGTACGTCAAAAGCCATGGAGAAAAGAGCAAAAATGCCAGCAGATGCCAGAAGGACCCAGCGCACATCGACGGATTTACGATAAACTGCCTGCCGGTTGAGACCCAGCCTCAACGGCTCCTGATTGGCTTGCTTTTCTTGCTTACCAGTATCCAGGGACATACGCGCCACTCTCCAAACCCCGCTGTGCATTCACATCGTTTCTTTTTCAAGACTGGCCGGAAATTTAGCAGGCCCAGCATGACATTCTCGCGACGGCGGCACCTCATTTCTTCAGTTTTCCCAACTGGAGATGATCAAAGACGTAGCGAAACCAAGGATCCTGAAGGCTTTGTGCCCGGAGGCTGACGGCGTTCATCTACTTAGATCGGATCGACGAGTTGCTGCGGTTATATATTTAGCAGGTTTAACAAATCAAGCAGAAGAAATGCTGAAATATATTAATTAATCAGCAAGCCATCTTTTGCGCCAGTGCAGACATCATACAACTATCAAATTTAGCGTTTATTGCTCAGGTGAAGTGGCGTATCATCTTCCTCGTACCTTTGGTAATTGCATTTAAATAGCCATCGCATCTTATCAGTGGATCTGAGAGTGCGTTGCGGCTTCTCTGACAAGGCCCGGTTTATGGGCGAAACGAAGGGCGAACGATGGAAGAGATTCTTGAGAAGGTGGAAGCTGCTATTGCACGGGAGGACTGGGCTGAAGCGGAGAAGTACATTCTTCTTATGCTGGAGGATGACGAGACCAATCCGAGCCTCTGGTACAATCTTGGCCTTGTGCGTCGGCGCGCAGGCAATAATGCGCTGGCCCTTGAAAATTTCACGAAGACGCTGGACCTCTCCCCGCACCACAAAGGTGCAATGTTTGAACGGGCTGCTGCCTGTCTGGACATGGAGGATTTCACTGCTGCACTCAATGATTTCGCCGAGTTCACTGCCGCCTATCCCGATGATAGCGACGGATTGCTTAACCTTGCCCGAATCGCGCTTCAGATGGAGGTTCCGGACCTTGCCTTGCAAGCGTTCGGGAAGCGGGCTGAACTGGAGAACGATGCTGAGAATATTGTTGGTGCGGCAGAAGCCATGCAAATGCAGGGAGATAACGAAGGTATCAACATGTTGCGCCGACTGTTTGCCAACAATCCGTCCGTCCGGCCTGAACTGCTGAAAATTATGAGCCAGGGATCGTTCGGGCGTGTGCCGTTGAACTCAAAAGCGATACTTCCTTAGAGAACCCTGCCGGATCGTGTTGCGTTCATTTGCCTTCACGCCTCACGCTCCAACAGAGCGTTTGGCCCGTACTGATTTGCGGTAGTGGCCCGGCTCTGCCTGTAACTTGCCTTGCATGTCCTGATGGGTTTCGAATTCGGATTCATCCATCGGTGCGCAATCCAGCTCCAGCACTTCCCGCCTGAACGGAAAGGCTTGCGCAATTGGTGTACCAGCTTCCAGCGTGCCTTCAAACTTTGCGTGCTTCCACAAGGCCGGGAAGTGCACGAAACCACCTTTGAAGCGATCGCAATCCACCACACCAGACAGCGTTCTGAACGGCAGTTCTTCCCGGTTAAGCGGATGGGTGAAGAGCAGCGAGATGCCCCTGGGGGCCTCGATGCTCCAGAAGTTGTTGAGCTTGATGATGAAGTCGTCCGGGTTCGTGCCCAGCGGTGCACCTGTTGCCTGTTCCGGCACATGCAGGCCGATGGGCGAGCGGGTTTGCTGTGCCTTTGGTGAGACGGGCTTTTGCCAATGCCACGAGAACTCGCCGTCCTTCATCGTCACATCGCACGGCAACCTGAAAAGGATGCCCGTTGAAAAGCCGTCAATGATCGGCGGGCAGTGCTTGAGCGTGCGCACCTGCTCATTGCCCAGCAATTCACTTTCGACTGTTGAAGGTATATCTTTCAACCAGTCAGGCAGCGCCGATTTTGCCTCAACCGGCTCAGGAATATGTCCATGCAGTTCCGGAAGGCAACGAAGCTTGAGTTTCATACAATCCTCTAGAGTTTTTCAATGGCTGTTTTCAGCCTGTTCAGGCAGTAGGCCCATCCGGCACCGGAATTCATGGCCAGCAGGTACTCCCGCCAGTCGATTCCGTTGCGCTCGAAATGACTATGCACCAGTTTGAGCCGGGTTCCACCCTCAATATCTGAAAACTGAATTGTGACGATACCAGCTTTTTGTGGATCTTCAATCTGCAGGCGTTTGGACAGATTTGCCAGGCAAGGACAATCTTACTGCCCTCCTCCAGGTCCAAAATGGTGCCCCATTGCAAGCACCTGCCGTCTTCCACATCCTCAAATCACGAACCACCAGCCAGCAGCTCAATGCCTGGCACGCTTTTCTCTTGCGCTAACCTGTACTATGCCGGACCACTAGGCGTTGATTCCCCCGGAAACCGTGGGTAAGAGCTTTGAGAAGATGCGGGCAGAAGCACCTTTGCCTTGCACAGTGCCCCCCTCCAGGACTCCCATTTCGCCTGGTGCCATCCCCCTGTTTGAGCGAACTCTTGTCGTTTGATTGAGTTCAATCAAACGTAATGCGCTACAGCCAGTCAGCTGCGCCCTTTCCTTCTGCCTGCCATAACGTAGACTGTAGCAGCAATTATCGTAATTGCTACAAAGAGAACTCCGATTACATTGATGACAGGGGATATGCCAAACCGCATGCGCGAACCAATCTCCGTGACCAGTGTCCAGCTTGGGCCAATGGAAAAGAAGGTGGTGTTGTAGTTCTCAATGGACTGCAGGAACGAAATCGCAGAGGCTGTGAAAATGGTAGGCATGAGGAATGGCAGTGTGATCTTGCGGAATACAAAGAAAGAGGAGGCTCCCAGATCCAACGCCGCCTCTTCCTGCACAATATCCTGCCGTTGCAGGCGTGCCATAAACATGAGCATGCAGTAGGACGCGATGAAGCTGGACTGAGCGATGGTTGCGGTCAGCAAGCCGCCTTCCACCCCAAATGCATCACGCCAGAAAATAAGCGTGGTTGCCCCCAGCACAATACCCGGTGTGAGCATGGGAGACACCAGCACCGTGTAAAAAAATGTGGTGGCCCGGGACTGCAGGCGCGAGAGCAGCAAAGCCCCAGCCAAACCAAGTGGGATTGAGATGACAATGACGCCCAGCGCGATGATAAGCGAATGCCACAGCCCGTCAATAAAACGCTGATCCTCCGGCAATGCGCGAAACCAGTCCAGCGTGAAGCCTTGCCAGTCGATGACAGATGGTGTTGGTGATGCGTTGAAGGCTGCAATCACCATGAAGATCATAGGCAGGAACAAGTAGGCGAAAAAAATCACCAGATAACCATTGAGGATAGCAGCTGCCCAATCAACGGGAGATTTTACCTGTTTTTTCATGGCGCCGTTTTGGTGTGTTGTTATTGTCATTTCGCAATATCCCGGATACCGACGCGGAAGATCCACATGTTAAACAGAATAAAGATGATACAGGCCACCAGAAGCGCCAGTGAGTACGCTGCGCCCTGATTCCAGTTGTCCGCCTCAAAGAAACGACGGTAAATCACCTGAGAGAACCAGTCCGGATGGAGACCACGGCCCACGGCACTTGGAACCGCGATTGATCCGGCAGAGAGCATAAAGGTCATGATGGCGCCGACAGCAATGCCGGGTTTGGCGTGCGGAAGAACGACGCGCCAGTGAATACGCCATGTGGACGCGCCCAGATCCTTTGCCGCTTCAATCTGGTTTTTGTCGAGCGTATCAACAGTGTTGTAGATCGGGAAAACCATAAAGAGCACATAGGCGTAGATCATCACGGTGAACACGGCGCCATTGGAGGCAACAAAGCGGAAGCCTTCGCCAGCTTCCATATTGATAATGCCCAGCAGATCGAGCAGCCCGTTAAGCACACCTTGTTTCTCCAGGATCATGATCCAGGAGAAGATGCGCAGCAACTCATTGATTGCGTAGGGAATCAGCAGCCCGAGCATCAGAATTGCGAGCTTGTTGCGGTTTGTGGTCATCGCAACTGCGTAGGCCACCGGATAGCACAGCGCAAATGACAGAATGGTGACGCACAGCGCGTAGATGATGGTGGCGAGGAAGATCTGGAGATGTACTGAACTCATCATAGTGAAGTTCCTGAGAGAATAGGAAGTATCCAGAGCAACAGCTCCTGAGGTGGATTTCTCAGCTGCTTCCAGCGTCGCAATTTGCGCTTCCAATTCGCCCTTTTTTGCCAACAAAGGTGCTTCTTCGGCCTCAATTCCGGCCAGGCTGCGGCTTACCGCGCTGGCGCTGCCTGCTGACGGTGCGCCAAACGGGTTCAGGTCTGATGTATCGTTTACCTCTGGTACCGATGGTGTTCCAAATGGATTGAGGCTGGCGGTATCATCAGATGGTGAGGGTGTGCCAAACGGATTTAGAGCAGAGGCGCCTTCCTTCTTTGGACCGGCAGAGGTGCCAGCGGCCAGATCTTCTTTTTCCGCCTGAATCTCTGCCAGTCTGGTGTTGATCTGGAAAACCTCTTCATAGGCGCGGTCAATTTTCACAGCCAGTGTTGCAGCAGCTCCGCCTCTGTCCTGATAGGTGAAGGCACGATCGATCATGGATATTTGCGGCAGTACAATCAGCACCACAATCCAGATCGCGGTCAGGCCCAGGAAGAGCGAAGTCAGGCCCTTGCCATAACTTTTTATCAGACTATTCACTTGCCAGCTCTCCCGGACGCATCACGACAGCATCGCGCGCCGCAAACCAGAGTTTCTGGTCGGTGCCCAGAGGCCTGGGGGTCTGCTCAACGTTGGTTACGTGAATTGCAACAGGCTGGTCCCCTGCCCGCATATGGAGGTTCACAAAAGGCCCCTCCATATCGCGGCGTTCCAAAATAGCAGAAAGCCCGTTTTGCCAGCCCTGCTTTTCTTCAAGGGACATGCGCTCGGGGCGCACGAAGAGGATAGCATCCTCTCCCTCGTTCAGCCCGTGTGCATTCTGGCCAAAGAACTTGCCTTGCGATGTTTCCAGAATGGCGAAGTCTTCCTCTTTGCCTACAACTTTGCCTTTAAAGATGTTCTGCTCGCCGACAAAACTTGCCACAAATGGTGTTTTAGGGTGGGCATAGATTTCGTCAGAGGTGGCAACCTGTTCCACCACGCCTTTGTTCATGACGGCAACACGATCTGACATTGTCAGCGCTTCGCCCTGATCGTGCGTGATGTAGATGAAGGTCACGCCGGTTTTGCGTTGCAGGTCTTTTAGCTCAGCGCGCATATGCTGGCGTAGTTTGAGATCAAGTGCAGAGAGCGGTTCATCGAGCAGGAGCACAGAGGGCTCAACTGCAAGAGCGCGGGCAATAGCAACGCGCTGGCGCTGCCCCCCTGACAGCTCTGCAGGTCGTTTATCACCCTGACCATCAAGTGCGACCAGCGACAAAAGCTCCTGTGCTTTTTCCATGCGGGTCTTTTTGGCGACGCCGCGCGCCTCCAGACCGAAGGCAATATTGTCCCGCACGCTCATGAGCGGGAACAGCGCAAGGTTCTGGAAGATCAAAGCGGTTGGTCTGGCGTTTGCACGAATGCCAGACATGTCCTTTTCACCGATCACGACACTGCCCTGTGAGGGGCTCAGAAAGCCGGAGATCATGCGCAGGATAGTTGTTTTTCCGCAACCGGACGGGCCGAGGATGGAGAAAAACTCACCAGCGTTGATTTTAAGATCGGTGGGCTGAACGGCGACGAAATCGCCAAATCTCATGGAAAGTTTTTCAAGAATTACATCATTGCCGTGCATGAAGTGCCTATTGTTTTGATTTTTGTATTTCGGGATTGGAAATTCGCTGTTTCCCAAAGACCCATTATTTTAACCGAGCACATTTCCTGCTCACCAAAGCACTCTTGTCTTGTGAAAGCGCTTCAGGAGCTGACATGCAAAGCGCGGCAGGTGCCGCGCTTCGCTGCCAACGCTATTATGCGTTGGTGATCCTTTCAACATATTCCTGACGCAGTGTGGCAAACCATGGTGTGTCAGCCGGGTACCACCACAGGTTTGAAAGTGTCTCGTCATTGTAGACCTTAAGGAACTGCTTCTTGTAGGTTTCGCCTGCATAGTTTGCAGCACCCACAACAGCCGAGTTGTAACCGGTGTTTGCGCTGTACATGCCAGCCATTTGCGGCTCAAGCATTGCATTGATGAATGCATATGCCTGCTCAATGTTTTCCGCACCACCTGGAATACCAATGGAATCCATCCAGGTAATGCCACCTTCTTTTGGCATGCGGTATTTCCATACCGGGTCTTCACGGCTGAGCAGAAGACCAGTGGTATCCCATGTCTGGCCCACAGCAGCGCCAGCCTGCTTGAAGGCGTTTGTTGCTTCTGTAGCATTGTTCCAGAACGCAGCAACGTTTTCTTTTTGCCCGATGATGAACTTGGCAATTTCACCCCAAATGCGATGGGCGTCTTCTTCAGACTTGAAAACGTCAAGCATACGGTTGGACCTGAGCACCCCGGCTGCTTCCAGATACAGGCCTGTTCCAATCATACCGGATTTCTGACGGAACGTTGCCTTGCCTTTTGCTTCAGGTGTCCAGAGGGCGCCGTAGGAAACATCGTTATCTGCCAGCGGGAATACCGAGCTGTTATAGGTAATCCCTTCTGTGCCCCAGGCGAATGGCAGCAGCATACGCTTACCGCGGTAAGTACCGCCCAGTTTCACGCTGTCGCGCATCATCGAAGGCACAATTGCGTCCACATTCAACCGGCTTTCATCCAGCGGCGCCAGCAGGCCTTCCGGGTAGTAGTTGGTCCCATTGGTGATGGAGGGGAAGATCACATCAAAGCCCTTGCCTCCAGCTGCCTTCAGCTTCTGTTCCGCTTCATCATTGGAACCATAGGTGGACAGGTTGATCTTGATACCAGTGGTATCTTCAAACCTGGTGGCCATGTTTTCCTGAATGTAATCGCCCCACGCGAAAACATTCACCTGACCGGAAGAGGCCAGCGCATCAGAAGCCTTCAAAATTGCAGGAGCGGCAACAGCAGCAGATACAGCGGCAGTGCCTTTCAAAACTAAACGACGAGAGATAGACATTAACGGGCCCTCAAGAGACAAATAACCATAAATAGCACCCGAGGCGCGATACTTGGATTCGGCACCTCTACAGTTCCATCACCTGGGCAACTAACTTCAACATGTGACAGACCCATGACAATTTACGTATATTAACCTGCGGAGAATAACTCAATAATAGCACGCTAGGCAATATTGTAATTATATTTCTTTGAGTTGACATAAAAATTTAGGTAACTTCAATCCGTTATTTATTGGCAAATAAAAAAGGGAGCGCCTTTTCAGGTACTCCCTTTCAATTGTCGAAGCCTGCAGGCTCTTTCAGACGCTTGCGTGCGCTCTTTGCCGACGACGACGCATAACGACACCGTATTGCGGAGCAAACAACATGGCAAGCACCTGCTGCAGGCCAGCGACAACCGCAATCATACCGGCTGCAGACACGGAGAACTCATGGCCCAGCAGGCCCGGACCGAAGGCAGCCAGCAGGTAGCCGAACAGGCCTGCGGACAAAGATGCGATGCCGGAGATGAAGAGTTGGGTCTTCAGATTATCTGTCAGCATACGTGCTGTTGCAGCCGGGCAGATGAACATCGCAATAACAAGGATGGAACCAACAGCGGTGAATGCAGCAACAGCAGCAATTGCCACCATGATAATGAGTGAAAGGCCAAGCCATTTAGGCGAAAAGCCAAGGCTTGCAGAAAGCAAAGGATCAAAGCTGGTGATCTTCAGTTCTTTGAAGAACATTATGATAAACACGATTATCAGCATATTAACAACAAACAGCTGCCTGACACTATCCGGCAAGGTCATGAGTACCTGCCAGTTCCACAGATCTGAGAAGGAATAGGCGTCAAGCCAGATTGCACTTTCCAGATTACCATAGAGCGCGTGTTCCACATCCAGATGAACGCCGGCAGTACCGGTTTGCTCCAGAATGACAACGCCCGCAGCGAACATGGTGGTGAACACCACACCCATAGCAGCACCCGGTTCCACATTACCGATGCGGCGGATAACCTCAATCAGGAGTACAGCGAAAATGGCTGCTCCCCCAGCCCCAAGCATCATAGCCAAGGAACTCGTCTCATGAGTGAACAGAAAGCCGATCACGATGCCCGGCAGAACCACATGTGAGATCGCATCACCCATGAGCGCCTGTTTGCGCAGAACGAGGAAGTTGCCCAGAAGACCACATGCAAGAGCAGCCAGAGACCCGAGAAGAATACTTGGAAGGTCAAATTGCAGGAAAATATCCATCAGCCCGCTCCTCCATTGCCTGTTTCACCGCCGCGTACAACATGCGGGCTTAGTTCCTGCTCCAGGAGGCAGACTGTATCTGCGGGCAAAACCTTTCCGATTGGCTTCAGCGACCAGTCTGCCAGTGCATGAGATTCTTCGGGATACATTTCACGGTAGAGATTCCAGAGTTTCTGATCCCGCTCAATGAGGCGTGCCTGGGACTGGCCTTTGCGCGTTGGCTGACCATCGCCCCCCATAAACCCGCTGCGGCGGAGGATGGAGCGGGTGAGAGGCTCAAGCACTGGCTCATCGTGTGCAATGGCAAGCAAGCCCTGACGCAAGTGCACGATGCGCTGGAAACGATAGTGCTTGAGTGCAGCTGCCAGAATGCCCCTGACTGGAGAAATCAGGAGGGAAACTACAAAGAAACTGAAGAGTACCAGCACGATCAAACCGCCTGTTGGCATGTTTGGTGCGCTGGCTGAGAGAGCAGCTCCAATGTAGCTTCCCGAGGCGCCAATGCCTGCTGCAATGGCAACAAGCACCGGTACGCGGTCTGTCCAGAAACGGGCAGCCACAGGCGGGATGATCGCCAACGCAATGATGAGAACGAGTCCCACTGTTTTCAGGCCAATCACCACAATACCCAGCAAAAGCAGGAGAAGTGTGCGGTCCAGCCAGCGCACGTTGTAGCCGCAGGCCGCTGCAAAGCCATCGTCAAAGCAAAGCAGTGAGAATTCCTTCATGCGCAGCACAAGTGCAAGGCCGATGAGCGCTGCTGCCACTGCAATAGTCAGTGCCTCAGACCTGAGCATGCCGGAGGTTGCGCCGAGGAGGAAACCTTCCAGACCGGCCTGCCCTGCAATGGACATAGACTGGATGATCGTCAGCAAAACCATACCCACAGCAAAGAAAGTGGAGAGCACGGTGCCGATGGCGGCATCTTCTGTCAGGCGGGTGTGGGCTTTGATCCAATCCACAGCCAGAACACCTAGGCCAGCCGACAAGGCTGCACCAGATAAGAGTACTGGCAGCGAGCGGCCTGAACCAAAGTAAACCTGCGCAATGATAAAGGCGAGCGCCACGCCGGGAAGCGTTGCGTGACTTACGGCATCTGAGATCAGTGTTCGCTTTCTGAGCAAGACAAAGACACCAATGGCACCGCTGGCCGCACCCAGAAGGGCAGCCCCGGCACAAACCAATGCCGTGTTGTAGCCTGCGGACAGAGTAAGGGCGGCAAAGAACTGTTCCATGACGTGCCTTACGAGTTTGAGGCTTCTGAGAGCCCGTCCAGCTGGGTGCTGGCGAGCCGACCGCCATACGCCTTTTGCAGGTTCTCGGAGGTAAAGGTTGTTTCCACCGGGCCATCTGCCACATGCTGACCATTGAGCAGCAGGATGTGAGAATAGTAATCACGCACGGTTTCAAGATCGTGGTGGACCACAAGAACGGTCTTGCCATCTGCTACCAGTTGACGGAGCACTGCTACGATTGCTTTTTCTGTTGCCGCATCCACACCAGCAAACGGCTCGTCCATAAGATAAACTTCAGAATTCTGCGCCAGGGCTCTGGCAAGGAACACGCGCTGCTGCTGACCACCGGAAAGCTGACCGATCTGGCGGTTTGCAAAGTCCTGCATGCCGACAGATTTCAGGCAGTCCATCGCCTTCTGGCGGTGTTTGCGGGATGGCCAGCGAAACCAGCCGATCTGGCCGTAAAGGCCCATCAGCACAACATCAATAGCCGTTGCCGGAAAATCCCAGTCTACGGCCGAGCGCTGCGGGACGTAGGCAATCCGTCTGAGGGCCTTTTCAATTAGCTCACCAAACACTTTTGTGTCACCGGAGAGCTTTGGAATCAGGCCGAGAGCGGCTTTCAGGAATGTGGACTTACCGGCGCCATTGGGGCCGATGATGGCTGTCAGGCATCCTTTGGGGGCAGAGTAAGATACGCCCCAGAGCACAGGTTTGTGGTGGTATGCGACTGTCATACCTTGCACAGCGAAGGGCAGGTCTTTCGGACTCACTCTTTTTGAGGTGTCGGTGTCAT
Source organism: uncultured Pseudovibrio sp. (assembly GCA_947502585.1). Lineage (GTDB taxonomy): Bacteria > Pseudomonadota > Alphaproteobacteria > Rhizobiales > Stappiaceae > Pseudovibrio. The sequence continues at coordinate 40,128 of CANNAV010000009.1, read as the reverse complement.
GCAACAGGTGCAGACCTGAGGAACTTCTATCATGCATCTTAGTGACCCGCTCCAAGTTTACCCTGCATTCCCCGAGGAGGTGCCTCACCGCCCAATGCGCGTGTAATCGAGGTCATGTTGTGGTCAATCATACCGATATACGTTCCTTCATAAGTATTGGACTGGCCCATCGCATCTGAGAAGAGCTCACCGCCGACCGCGACCTTATGGCCTTTGGCTGCGGCACCTTCGACCAGTGCACGTACGTTTCGCTCTGACACTGACGATTCAACAAACACAGCTGTGACTTTACGGTCCACGAGAAGATCAACCAGCGCCTCAATTCGCTGCAAACCAGCTTCTGAGTTGGTAGAAATGCCCTGGATGCCGACCACGTCCAGATTGAAGTCACGGCCAAGATAGGTGAAGGCGTCGTGCGCGGTCACAAGAACCCGGCGCTCCTGCGGTACTGTTTTGAGGATCTTTTCGCCGTAGTTTGCAAGCTGCTGCACTTGTGCCAGATAAGCCTTTGCATTATCACGATACTCCTGAGTGTTTTCAGGGTCCATCGAGACGAAGGCTTCAGTCACGCCATTGATCGCACCTTGCCAAAGCGTCGGGCTCATCCAGACGTGCGGGTCATAGCGGCCAGTGTAAGCGGTTGAGCCTTCGAGCCTGGCAGGGGAGATGGCTTCACCAATGAAGAAGACAGGTTTGCGTTTCTGCAGCTTCAGCAGCAGATCTTCCATCTGCGCTTCCAGAAACAAACCGTTTGCGAAAATTGCATCTGCACGACCCAGCTTCACCACATCAGAGCGGGTTTGACGGTAGGAGTGCGGATCAATGCCCGTTCCCATCAGCGCCTCAACCGTGACATTGTCTCCACCTACGGCACGCACAGCGTCAGCAACCATTCCAACTGTCGCAACCGCATTTATCGGAGCTTTTGCAAGTGCAGCTGACAGGCTGGAGAGACCTGCGAAGATCATCACTGTCACTGCAAACACAGCAGCTTTAAAGTAGCGCATATAATCCAACTTTCTAAAGTGACTTGAGCAAACTTTCCAGCTCTTCATCTTGCACAGTTCTCCGATCTGGCAGCTTGGTTCTGGCATATCTTCCCCTGAGCTCTTTAAATAAAGATACCATCAGAATTTCTGACGACATCCTGTTTCTTCCTGCAGTCTATTTGCAACTCATTCTTAATTGCAATATAAAAATGAAACTTCCTGAAAAAATGTGTTTTAGCCTTCTGTCAGGACCTCAGGGAAGTGAGCAGAAAGTCGACCATCAATCATGCTTGGTTGCCATTGCCTCTTATTTGCCAAATGTTTATTTATAAAGGTAATGGGAGAGAGCTGACATGAGCAAGATAGACTTCAACCGCGGATTTGATGCACGACACGGTGAGCTTGTTGCGATCACAGATGAGCTGTCACGCGTAACCTGCAATAACCCCGGTGCCCTAACGTTTACAGGAACTAACACATTCATCGTGGGTCAAAACGAGGTCGTTGTCATTGATCCGGGCCCCCTTGATCCGGACCATCTGGACGCTTTGATCACAGCCATTGCCGGCCGGCCTGTGAAGGCCGTTCTCGTCAGCCACACCCATGTGGATCACTCCCCGCTTGCAGGCCCTTTAAAGGAAAAGACGGGCGCTCCTGTGATGGGATGCGGGCCTTACAAACGATCCGTCTCATTTGCGGATATGGCTGAAACGCCCATGGATGCCAGCTCTCAGAAGGACTTTGCGCCGGACAACGAACTGGAAGATGGTGCTAAAATCTCTGTTGATGGAGTGGCTATTGAGGTGGTTGCGACGCCGGGACACACAGAGAATCACCTGTCTTTCGCCCTTCCTGAGCAAGGTGTGATGCTGCCTGGTGATCATGTGATGGCATGGTCGACGACCATTGTGGCGCCGCCAGATGGCTCTATGAACGCCTATATGAAGTCGCTGGACAAACTTATGGTGCGCAGTGAAACCCGCTATTTCCCCTCCCATGGCGGCGAGGTAAACAATCCGAAAGTCTTTCTCCCCCGGCTGAAGAAGCATCGTCAGATGCGCTCTGATGCCATTCTTGAGCGACTGCGTGCAGGGGATGATGACGTCATGACCATGGTGAGAGCCATTTACACGGATGTGGACCCGAAGCTGCATGGTGCAGCAGCGCTCAATGTTCTTGCACAACTGGACGATCTCATCGCGCAAGGGATTGTCCTGTGCAATGCTAAGGTTACACTTTCGGCAAAATTCACGTTGCATGAGCTGGCATAGCCGGCTTACACACTGTTTGGACACCCGAGAGAAACTGATCTCTCCAACACTTTGAGATGCAATGACCAGTATTTTCGACCAGAAGATCGATCGCAAAAACACTCATTCTCTGAAATGGGATGAGATGGAAAGTCGCTATGGCATCAGTCCTGATGGCGGGTTGCCGATGTGGGTTGCAGATATGGATTTCCGTCCGCCACAAGCCGTAAATGACATGATTGCACGCGCTGCAGAGCATGGAATTAACGGCTATTACGGCAATGATACACCTTACAAAGAGGCTGTCATTACCTGGATGAAGCGCCGCCACCGGTTCGATGTATCTCCGGACTGGATCACAACAGTGCCGGGCGTTGTGGCTGGTTATTCCATGGCTATTCAGGCGTTTTCCGAGGAAGGCGATGGCGTGCTGGTGTTCTCACCAGTTTACCACGCGTTTGGCCGTGCGGTGCGCGACAACAACCGTCGCCTTGTTGAAAGCCAGCTGATTGAGCGTGATGGCGCCTACTACATGGATTTTGACGGGTTGGCCGATCAGATTGATGAGCGCACCAGAATCTTGCTGCTGTGTAGCCCCCACAACCCGGGTGGCCGTGTCTGGACTGCTGAGGAACTGACCCGCATTTGCGCGTTCTGCCTTGAGCACAACATCCTGATCATCTCCGATGAGATCCACCACGACCTTATTCTTGACGGTTCCAGGCATGTGGTGACCTCGACATTATCTGAGGCTATTGCTGAGCGGACTATTACATTTACATCTGCCTCCAAGACCTTCAATCTGGCTGGGTTTGCCACGGCTGCGTGCATTATCAGCAACAAAGAGCTGCGTGATGAAATCCGCAAGACTTTTATGGCTTGTGGCGTACATGCCACTCCGCTTGGCTCACAGGCCACGACAGAGGCTTACAACCATGGCGAGGAATGGCTTTCAGAGGCTTGCGACTACATTGCGGCCAATCAGGAGCTGCTGATTGAAGGGCTGGAAGCTGCTATCCCCGGCACCAGAGTAATGCACATGGCGAGCACCTATTTGCAGTGGGTTGATTTTAAGAATGTAGACTTGCCGTTTGATGAAATCGTGACTCGTATCCAGAAGCAGGCGAAAATCGCAGTCAACATCGGCAGCACATTTGGAAAAGGCGGAGAAACGTTCCTGCGATTCAATCTGGCCTGTCCAAAAGCGACTGTTGAAGAGGCTATCAAACGTTTGGAAGATGTTTTTGCAGATCTCCGCCCCAAAGCAAACACCTGAATTCAAATAAGTATTTTAGGTTATCAAAAATACGCCAGTGTCAGGGCGTATTTTTTGGGGAGCGTGATAATTATCACACACACAGGCTGTTAAATGAGTCATAATGAATTTGCAGAGTTCAACGGCTTCCCCGGCTTCAGAACTCTCAGAGTTTCGCTACAGACTTAAAGCGATACTCGTTGTTCATACAAGCTTTCATAACCAGTGCTCCCCGGCGCTGGTTATGTCGCTTAAGGACCTGCTTTTATCTCCGGCTCATATTTCCCGGAAATGGTTGCGGCGGCTATGGCAGGTGTCAGTGATTTATAGCGCAGGCTTTTGCGATGGGATTGGTGCGACCCCACGCTCTTTCAACATGGATGCAATTGAAGGTGGCAGCTCTAACCGGGTTTCCAGTGGCGAAATACTCTCAGAGATTTTTAGCCGGGACGGCTCGGCTTCGTTCTGCAGGATCAGCTCTGGCTCATCAACCCGGGCTGTGATTCCGTAGTTTTGCAAAAGCGCCCTATCCAGACCTGAGAGGAAACCTCTGATACGACGGGCATTGGTGCCGAAATCATGACTGCCAAAGCGGGAAGCAGAGCGAATGTCTAAAAGTGCGCCGACCATGTCGGGCCGGATCCGAATGGCGACATCATCTTTCAATGAGAAATATGGCATACGTGCTTCCATGAGCAGATAGGAGGACTCATCCGGGAACTCCGCAGGTAACTCGTAAATCACTTTCCAGCCCATTCCGGAGGCGACGCTGGAAACGGCATTGTGCAGTTCTGGCGGAGGCAGGCGAAAGCGGCGTGGGACAATATCGGGATAGCTGGCCTTTTGCATAAACTGTTTGTCCTGCCCGATTTCATCATCAATGCTATTTCCGGCAACCAGCGCGGGCGGCTCGCTCATATCCGTCGAGACATCGTTGAGGGGCGGAAACAGGTAGAGCCCCAGTGTCGCGATGAAAAGCGGGGTCAGAACGATAGCACCATACACAGCGCCCAGGAAGCTGTTGTCGAACCCTTTACCTCCGTTGTTCCACAGGTCAACCACAGCCATGGCAGCCAGCACAATGGCCGCGGCTCCCATGAAAAAGCCAATGACAAATAGAACAAGAAGCACCTCTGTGCTGAACAGATCAAAGTAATGGCAAGCAACAGAGACAACAAGGAAGGGGATCGCAATTGCGCCGATGCGACGACTGCGCAGGGCACTGCGAGAATATCTTGAAGGCAATTGCAGGGTCATTCTTCCCACTCTTTTCAATCTGCTGCTCAGAGTTCAACTTAACCTTTCGGCACTAAGGTTACATCTCCTTACTTTACGATACCAGACAATAGCAGTTCAGAATTACCGGGGGTTGAATACTGCTCCAATTTCAGCGCAGTTTTTGAGAGTAGAGAAATTGCAGCGGATTAACCGCTGCATTCGGGATACCAGACTAAGCAGCGGCGCCCTCGCCGGCCGACTTCAGGCCAACCAGTTTCACCAGCTCAGTCAGACTGCCGAGCAGGTAGTCACAGTGATCCTTCAGCTCTTCAGCAGTCAAAGCACCAGTTGTTACCGCAACGCGCACCATGCCAGCGTATTGAGCTGCATGCATGTCGTGAAGGCTGTCACCGACCATAGCGATGTGTCGAGGCTCAATACCTGTGTGCTCCGCAAACCCAAAGAGCTGACCCGGCTCCGGTTTTTCACCATGACCACTGTCGTACCCCACTATGAAGGTAAAGCAGTCGAGAATGCCAAGACGCTTCAGCTGTGCCATGGCACTTGCCTCCGTCCCGTTTGTTGCCAGACCAAGGGGCAAACCGGCATCTGCCAGGGCTCTGACAGATGAGGCTGTGTCATCGAACGCAGCAGCGCGGTCTGCTGCGTGGGCCAAAATAAAGTCTTCAACACGGCCCAGGAACGCACGGTTGAACTCAACGCCAAGATGGCTGGCCCAGGGCTCGCTGTAACCGCTTGGCGGATTGGTCAGAATAGGACTGCCCGGTTCACAGGCACACCTAGCATAATTAAATTTCACGAGATGGCCAAGCTCAGTGGCCAGTTTCAGATTTCCATCGGACAGATCCATAAGGAGATGCCGGAGCACTGTGCCCCAGGTCCTGTTGATATCTATGAGAGTTCCATCACGATCAAACAGTACGGCGCGCACGTTCATTGTCATTATCCTTCAGCACAGTTGACGGATTATATGGGAGGCCACCTTCGGGCAATTACCCGAGCGAAGTCGTCTTATGCAAACGGCTCAGATCACGCACTTATACGGAGTACTACAAGCACCAGTCACTATGAGCGATCCTGATCAATCAGCAACAAGCTTCCTTGCACACAAAGTGCACAGTTTTTTGTCAGTTTCGCGTCAGAGAAATCGCGGCTAAATGTCACTCAAAACACGCTGATACATTAAGGGTGTAGACGCGAAAATTTTAACCAGCTTGCACCCTGATATTCTATCCATTTGTATAATAATGAAAATTTGCGGAAAGCTTGTTGAGCTAATAGTTAACGCCATGTTTCATGCATTCAAATTGCTGAGTTTATTGGGAAATCCTCCCTCTAAATTAGATTGGCATTTTAAGTTTTTTTGAGGCTAACATATTTATACCCAATTTGAGTATCACTCCTGCATATGAGTTAACGCTTATATTGGATTATCCGGCTACTCATTACGGGTATACTTCGCGACTTCTGCAACACAACTTGTCCCAAGGGGACGGACTAAAAATGGCCTTCGGAACAACTGAACAACAAAAGAAAACCGCTAAACCTGATCTGGACAAACTTTATCGTCCAGTGGGTATTCAGGCTGTCAATGCTGCAAACTGCTGTTGCGGTAAGAAGAAAGAGGCTGATCAGCCTAAGGTTCAGGAAGACTATCCTCTTCCGACTGACTGATGCGCCGGGGGCTGCAAATCAGAAATTCCGGCTTGTTTTTCAAGAACTGAATTGCTTGATTATGTATTCCAATAACATTGACGACTGCATCAATGCGTAAGACACCTCTTATTAAGACATGGCTTCACAGAGGCACGATGATGTGAACAAACATCTGACTAAAGAAGGCGACCCGCAGAATTGCGAGCCGCCTTATTTTCTGGTGAAGTTCCGGAGGCCTCATCTTTTCTTCGGGCTGTCTCTGTCCCCTGCCCTGCATCTGCATTCATTTTCCGTAACGGCTAAATGAACACACGCCGACAAACGACAAAGCATACCACGTTTGTGATGCGCTCTGCCTTCATCTGATATGCATTATGGATACAGACGCACTTTGTCCCATTTGTCTTCTGCACGGCCTCTTTTGAAAACAAATCTATCGTGCAGGCGGAAGGCACGGTCGTGCCAGAATTCGATTTCCAATGGTTGCAAAATGCAACCGCTCCAATACTCAGGGCGCGGGATATCACCAATCGCATATCTGGCAGCGTATCTGGTGACTTCCTTCTCCAGCGCAAAGCGGCTTTCCAAGGGGCGAGATTGTTTGGATGCCCACGCACCAATGCGACTTTTCCGAGGCCGTGATTTATAGTATTTGTCGGCCTGATCATCAGTCACCTTGACAACATCTCCACGCACACGGACTTGTCTGCGCAGGCTTTTCCAGTGAAAACACAAAGCTACCTTAGGGGATGAAAGGATTTCGCGGCCTTTTGTGCTTTCAAAATTTGTATAAAACACAAAACCCTGTGGACTGTAACCTTTAAGGAGCAACATCCGTACATTGGGCATGCCATTCTCATCTACAGTCGCAACTGACATGGCATTCGCATCATTGGGTTCGTTCTTTTCTGCAAGCGCGAGCCACTCACCAAAGAGTTGAAAAGGAACCTCTGTGCTTTCGGAGTAACTATTTGTAAACTTTTCTTCCAGATTTTGGATGTCACCATTCATAGTTAATAGTCCCTTTAGGATCCTCACACTGTGGATGAACCGGAATTCGTTAAACAACGGATTCAACCTGAGGCTCTAGTAGTAATATGGCAGTTTTGTATAGCAAGAAAACCTGTTTACGCCAGTCGTGCTTTGTATCGGCTGCACTCTTGCTGACACTTCCTGCCTGCACTCAGATGTCCATATCTGTGAACAACAGTGAATATCAAGAACCTCTGAACCTGACAAAGGCGGTTGATACCAGGCAAAAGGTCGCGGATAACGGGATTCATCGCACCGACCGTACAGTTATTTCGAATACCATTGAGGAAGCTCTGAACGAAAGCGGGCAAACAAGGCACCGGATTGAACCTATGGCCTGGGCTAACCCTGTCAGCGGGAACAGTGGTACAATTACCTCGCTCATGTCCGTTAATAAAACAGGAAGCATTGCAGGTTGCACCGATTTTGTGACCAGTGCAAACACCGTTGGCGGCGTCAAAGCCTATCAGGGGCGCAGTTGCCCGGATACCAATCATAGAATGAAGATTGTCCAGCTTGCACCCTTCCAGACTGATGCAACTGGCATTGAATAGATCCCCTCACTTAAGTTTTGCAAATACGATGTAGTATAATAGATTAAAACCACTGAAATACTCACGTCTGATTAGCTAAGTTTGGCTGCTTCTGCTTGCACGTTATCGAACTCATGGTTATGTAATGAGTTAGTTATAAACTGCCCTTATTTCAATTTGATGGATGACGATGAGAGATCCCTATTCTGTTCTTGGTGTTAACAAAAATGCCAGTGAGGCAGAGATCAAGAAAGCGTTTCGTAAACTGGCCAAGAAATTTCACCCGGACCAGAATGCAGACGACCCAAAGGCCAAGGAGCGCTTTTCCGAAGCGAACCAGGCCTACGAAGTTCTGGGCGACAAAGACAAGCGCAGGCAGTTTGATCGCGGTGAGATCGACGCGGAAGGCAAACCGAAGTTTTACGGTGGCCCAGGTGGCGGTGGCTTCGAAGGTTTCCGTAATACAGGGCGTCGTGGTGGTTTCCGGTTTGAGCAAGGCTTTGGAGACGGTCACAGCGGTGCAGGCGGCTCCCAGGATGCTGGCGGCTTTGACGATATCCTCAATGATATTCTCGGCGGCTTTGGCGGCGGCAAGCGTCGCAGCGCAGGCGGTGGAGAACCTCATTTTCATGCAGGCCCTGTCAAAGGGGCGGATGCCAACCTGATTGCACGTGTATCACTCGAAGATCTTACCCATCACGGCAAAGTCAAGGTGAAGTTGCCAAGCGGCAAAACCGTGAATGTGAAAATTCCTGCTGGTACCCAGAGCGGTGACAAGATCCGCCTGAAAGGGCAAGGTTTTGCCTCTGCCAAGAGTGGGCAGGCTGGTGATGCACTGGTGGAAGTACGCATTTCAACACACAAACTTTTCAAGGTGGATGGAGAAGATATTCGTGTAGACGTTCCTCTGACCCTTTATGAAGCCGTTCTTGGTGGCAAAGTGCGCATTCCAACTCTCGGTGGTGCGGTGAACCTGACAATCCCTGCTAATACCAGTAGTGGCAAAACCATGCGCCTGAAAGGCAAGGGCCTGCCGAAGAAAGAAGGTGGCCACGGTGATCTTCTTGTTGGACTTGAGATTGTCCTGCCAGAACAGACAGATGAGGAACTTGAAAAGCTGATGCGCGCCTGGAAGGAAGTAAAACCATATACGGCACGCGGTCCAGAGTTCGAATAGGGCATGTTGGGTTTATTCGTATTTGCGCTTTACGCTCTGACATATATATTTTGAGCGAGTTCTTATCGTTTGATTGAATTCAGTCAAACAGAACGCGCTCCAATCATTACCTGTGATAAAGGCGGGTTACCCCGCCTTTTATTTTGCATGCTTCGATTTTCTCAAAGACCGTGAAACTCACCGTCCAAAGCTAAGCTTCAATTGCTGCCAGGCTGACCGGCGCTACGCTGTCATCCGGAACAAAGAAATCTGGCTGAAGGTTCACTTTGGGGTTCACGCGGTATTTGTCAAAATCGGTCATCCCGTTTTCCGCCAACAGCGTATCATCAATGAAGAAGTTGCCGGTAGTGTCTGCCGCCGGTTTCGTGAAGATCAGATGCGCTGCATCTGCCAGAATATCTGGCGTCCGGCTTGCCTGAACCATCATATCACCACCAAGCAGATTCTGTACGGCTGCCGTAGAGATCGTTGTACGGGGCCAAAGCGCGTTGACGCCAATCTTCCTGGATCGTAACTCTCCCGCCAATCCCAGCACAACAAGGCTCATGCCGTACTTGGCGATGGAGTAAGGCGTATGGTTCCTGAACCACTTTTCCTGCATATCCAGCGGAGGAGAAAGCATCATGATGTGCGGGTTCCCGGCTTCCTTCAGATACGGGATCGCCAGTTTTGAGCAGAGCAACGTGCCGCGTGTGTTGATCTGGTGCATCAGATCAAAGCGCTTCATGTCGATCTTCTGAACTGGTGTCAGGTTGATCGCGCTGGCATTGTTAACCAGGATATCAATTCCGCCGAACTTTTCAGCCGCCGCCTTCATTGCATTATCAACGCTTTCTTCACTGCGCACATCGACGACAAGTGGAAGCGCCTGACCGCCGGCCTCTTCAACCTCTTTGGCCGCTGTATAGATCGTTCCTTCCAGCTTAGGATGCGGTTCTTTTGTTTTTGCAGCAATCACGATGTTCGCGCCATCTTGTGCAGCCCGCTTACCAATCGCGAGACCAATTCCACGAGATGCACCGGTAATGAATAGTGTTTTACCCTTCAAACTTCCCATATTTCCCCCAAATTCCTGAAATGAGATACGGTGCCGAACACGGCACCTGTACGAGTTATGCTTTGCTCATAAACTTCATGAAGGCTTCACGAGCCTCATCAGACTTAAGAAGTTCGACAAAAAGACCGATTTCCTCATAGATGCGCTTTTGAAGAGGCTCACGCCTGCCACGCAGCAGCTCTCTGGAGATGCGCAGAGCATTTTTTGGTTTAGACGCAACTTTTTGTGCTATTTCCAGCACGCGGTCCTCCAGCTCATCAGGAGAGACCACATGATTTACGAAGCCTGCTTCCTTTGCCATCCCGGCAGTGAAGCTTTCGCCCAGGGCCAGCAGCTCAAACGCTTTGTGGTAGCCCATTGTCTCCGGGCCGATCAGCGTTGAGCCTGCTTCAGGAATGATGCCAAGATCAGTAAACGGCGTCCTGAAGAGCGCATTTTCCGTGGCAAACACCATTTCGAAGTGGAACAACATGGTGGTGCCCACACCGATAGCCGGACCGTCGACGCCTGCAATTACAGGCCTGGATGGCTCATGAAGCGCACCAAGGAACTTACCTACGCCGCCTGCTTCCAGGCCTTCGCCTGACATTGCTGCCTTGAGGAAGTCTGCAATATCGTTGCCTGCGGTGAAGACACCCGGGCGGCCAAGCATGACATGGCAACGGATACTTTCGTCTTCGCTCTTCAATGCATCAGCCAAATCCGTGTACATGGCTTGTGTCAGTGCGTTTTTCTTTTCCACGCGGTCCATGCGGATGATCTGGACTGCGCCGTCCCGTTCAATACTAATCATGTGTCCCTCTCAAACTGATTGGCAAGGCTTGTTCCGCCTCACCTTTTAAAGGTGGCCGCCTGCCTCCCGGGTCAGGCAAGTTCCGCTGCGTTGAATGCAAGGATTGCTTCCGCTGCACGTGTTATGTCGTCTTTCAGCGGCGCGCTTTCACCCAGAACAGTTTCTGCGAAGCTGCGCGCCATCAGGTAGCGCGGCTTCTTCATCGTCTCCGGTGCATCCCTGGATGCCAGTGCGCCTTTTGCCAGCAAGCCCGCGCCCAGCGTGATACCTGCCAGACGCAGATAAGGCGTCGCGCCTGCCAGCGCTTCCTGTATTTTTCCGTCGGCCTGTGCAGTAAGCATCCATTCGGTGGCGGTTTCCAGATCAGCAACGGCTGCATCCAGCCTGGCGCCAAGATCACCCAGTTCACCTGTGTTGTCTGCATTCACCCTTACTGCGATCTCCTTAATCTCGGAGAGGAGGCTTCGGACCTGATCGCCACCGGACATTGGCAGTTTACGCATCACCAGATCGATGGACTGAATGCCATTGGTACCCTCATAGATCGGAGCGATACGTGCATCACGAAGATGCTGGGCGGCACCAGTTTCTTCAATGAAGCCCATGCCGCCGTGGATCTGGATACCAAGTGAGGCCACATCAACACCAAAGTCAGTGGAGAGTGCTTTTGCGATTGGCGTGAGTAAGCCAGCACGCTGTGCCCAGAACTTCTTCTGATCCGCATCCGGTGAGACTTTCGCCATGTCCAGCGCATGTGCGCAGGCATAACAGATCGCACGGGCAACCTGTGTCTGCGATTTCATGGACAAAAGTGTGCGTTTTATGTCCGGATGCACTGCGATCGGATCCATACCATCGGTCTTCGAACCAACGCCGCGGCCCTGTTTGCGGTCCAGTGAGAAGGCCAGCGATTCCTGAAAGGCACGCTCTGCAATGCCGAGGCCCTGCACACCCACTGCTAGACGGGCGTTGTTCATCATGGTGAACATGCAGGCAAGGCCTCTGTTTTCCTCACCGATGAGCCAGCCGATGGCACCGCCTTTGTCGCCAAAGGACATAGTACAGGTCGGAGACCCGTGGATGCCCAGCTTGTGCTCTACACCTGCTACAGTCACGTCGTTCTTTTCGCCAAGGCTGCCATCGTCGTTGACGATGTACTTTGGCACTGCAAACAGCGAGATACCACGCGTGCCAGCCGGCGCGTCCGGTAAGCGGGCCAGCACCAGATGGATCACATTATCCGTCATGTCGTGATCGCCATAGGTAATGAAAATTTTCTGGCCAGAGATTTTGCAGGACCCGTCTCCCACAGGCTCCGCCCTGGCACGCAGAGCGTTCAGGTCTGAGCCTGCCTGTGGCTCGGTCAGGTTCATCGTGCCTGTCCACTCACCGCTAACAAGCTTTTCAAGGTACTTTGCCTTGAGTTCCGGGGAACCGTGCTTCTCAATGGCCTCTACAGCGCCTGTGGTGAGTGTTGGGCACAAGGAGAAAGCCATGCTGCCTGCATTCCACATTTCGAACACAGCAACGTGGAGCATGTTTGGAAGGCCCTGTCCTCCGTACTCAGGATCGCCTGTCACTGCAGCCCAGCCACCCTGGCGCCAACTGGTATAAGCTTCTTTCCAACCCGGAGAGGTTTTGACGCTTCCGTCGATCAACTGTGCCGGATTTTCATCTCCAACTTTGTTAAGAGGTGCGATTTCTTCCTCTGCAAACTTTGCAGCCTCACCCAGAATAGCTTCGATCAAATCGTCCGAAAGTTCTTCCTGTCCCGGCTGCGCCTGAAGCTGCCCTAAACCTGCCACCTCTTTCAGTGTGAATACAATTTCACTCAGTGGTGCACGATACATATTGTTTTCTCCTCCCCTTCCAAAGCCGGATGCCTTCCATGCAGGGCAGCATACCACCTAAGAGATGTACTTATGCATAGTCTTTGCCGGCGGCTGGCACTCACTCTTCGGGAATATGCGTATATTTGCGCATACCCTTATCCGAAAACCGACGCTCGCTTCCCGGTAATACGTTATAGCGACTTGACGAACTGGCTTTAGCCCATCAAAAGGCCGATACAGAATTTTTCCTGTTTGGGACACTAGTGCGATTAACCTATACGTCAAGCATCTCTTGAAGGCAGACAACCCCCTACATTCGTCTTAGTAAGAAAGAAAAGGTATGAAAATCTGGCGCTTAAACCCATCTGACACCCAGTTGGAAGACACGCAAATTTTCATGGATATTTGCAGTGCGCTGAGCGATGGTCAACTCGTCGCGATACCTACTGAGACGGTATACGGACTGGCAGCAGATGCAACCAACGGCAAGGCCTGTGCTGGAATATATGAGGCAAAGGGGCGACCAAGTTTCAACCCCTTAATTTCTCACATAGACAGTGTGGAAGCTGCGAAAACTCACGCTTTTTTTGATGACCGCGCACTTAAACTGGCCGAGGCCTTCTGGCCAGGCCCCCTGACCCTTGTGTTGCCGAAACGGCCAACCAGCCCGGTCTCTGATCTTGCAGTGGCAGGTCTTGAGACAATTGCGCTTCGGGTGCCCCGTTCTGAGGTGATGCGGGCATTGTGCAAGCATACCGGACGCCCGCTGGCGGCACCCTCGGCCAATCTTTCCGGCCGGATCAGCGGCACCACTGCCGAAGATGTTATCAACGATCTTAAAGACCACTTGGCCTACCTCATCGATTCCGGAGCTACTTCCGTCGGTGTTGAGTCTACAATCGTCTCATTGGCGGGCGAACGCCCAACGCTTTTGCGCCCGGGTGGCCTCGCCCGTGAAGGCATTGAGACCGTGCTTGGGGAAGCCCTGGTACGCGCGGGAACAGACGACAGCGCACCAACGGCACCGGGGATGCTGACATCCCATTACGCCCCCAACTCCCATATTCGCCTGAATGCAGAGAATGTGGCTGAAGGGGAAGCGTTGATCACCTTCGGCGTTGACCTGCCCAAAGGCTCAGATAAAGCTGCTAAGCTCGTTCCACTCAGCGACTCAGAAGATCTGACCGAAGCTGCCGCCCGTCTGTTTACAGTACTGCGGCGGGCCGACCTTGGAGTAAACGGAAGAATTGCAGTCATGCCAATCCCTCATCATGGACTGGGGGAAGCAATTAATGACCGGCTTGCCCGTGCTGCTGCCCCCCGCGAGTAAGTAGCCACCAAAGCGCTTAAAACGGACAGTACTCAGCCTTCTTCTTTGCATTTTCACAAGAGCACTCCCCCGCAAGCCGTTGAGAGCACAGGATAACTACCCCTGAATACTTTGGGATTATTGTAAAATTCCTTGTATTTATGCAACACAATAAGAATAGGTATTATCCTTTTCTCTTTCTACCCCCTGTCAATTCAAGGAGTGCGTAAATAAACAACGTGCAAATCTAAAGAATTGGCCCAATATTACAGTCATGGATTTCTTAGAGATGCAGCGGACCTCCCCCACGGGCAACACAGATTGCTCGCACCTTTAATCCGGGGTTGCGTGTTATACACGCACTCCGGATTTTTCTTGTCTTACTCACAGAACAACCGAACATTCCACGCAGGCATAACCGGGCAGATTTATCGGCACCTTATCCCAATTGCCGAGATAAACCGGAGGTGTGTACAATTGACAGACTGCTCAGCAATGTGGACTTCTATAATTAATTCACCCAATTTTTCACAGGATTGGATTTTGGTGCCATCACATTAGAGTACGCTGCGCTTATGTATGTCGTTTCGCTCATTGCGCTCTGATTTCTTTGCCGGAGTAAACTCTCACCATTTGATTATACTCAGTCAGGTGGAACGTGCTCTCAAGCTGGTTGTGTGCCTGATCTCATTTTTTACGGGTTCAATAACTTGAGTACTTTGCTGCTGCACCATCATGCTTTTTTAAATCATCTTACTCCGATTGGTCACCCCGAACGGCCCGACCGTTTGCGTGCTATCGATCGTATGCTTGAGAACGAGAGGTTCTTCATGCTGGCTCGCGATATCGCGCCGTTCGGAACGTTTCAGGATATCGCCCGGGTACACAGCTCTGATTACATTAACTCCATCCACAACATGAACCCTGAAGAAGGGCTCATCGACTTTGCACCAGACACCAATCTGTCTCCGGGCAGCTGGGAAGCAGCCATGCGCGCTGTTGGCGGTTCTACGCGTTGTGTGGATGAGGTATTGAGTAAGCGCGCTTCCAACGCCTTTGCGGCTTGCAGGCCCCCAGGGCACCATGCAGAATCAGCGCTTACTTCAGGCTTTTGCCTGTTCAACAACGCTGCCATTGCTGCCCGCTATGCACAGGACGTTTATGGGCTGGAGCGA
The DNA here is from genome assembly GCA_947502585.1 of uncultured Pseudovibrio sp. Lineage (GTDB taxonomy): Bacteria > Pseudomonadota > Alphaproteobacteria > Rhizobiales > Stappiaceae > Pseudovibrio. The sequence goes on along the minus strand of CANNAV010000009.1, from coordinate 24,831 downwards.
GTGGCTATAATGGATTTTGATGTTCACCACGGAAATGGCACTCAGGAGATTTTCTGGAACGACCCAACCGTGATGTACACCTCCACTCACCAGATGCCGCTGTTTCCGGGGACAGGCGCGGTGAATGAAACGGGTGAACACAACAACATTGTCAACACACCGCTCACCGCAGGTGATGACGGAGCCCGGTTCCGCGAAGCCCTTGATTACGCTATCTTGCCGCGTATACGGGAGTTCTCACCTGAACTGATCATTATCTCCGCAGGTTTCGATGCCCATGAGCGTGATCCACTTGGCGGGCTGCGTCTCACAGAGTTCGACTTTGCGTGGGCAACCCGCAAACTTATCGAAATTGCAGATAACTGCTGTCAGGGACGTGTTGTATCGCTTTTAGAAGGTGGGTATGATCTGGAAGGTCTTGCGCGATCGGCCGCTGCTCATGTAATGACATTAATGGATTACTAATTGGGAGTACACCTACTCCCGACTGAGCGAGGACAGTTTGGTGACAGAAGAAGCAGCCGGTTCCATTGAAAACCTTTCCTTTGAGCAAGCACTAGCTGAGCTGGAAACCATTGTTCGCAATCTGGAGCAGGGTAACGTGCCTCTGGAAAAGAGCATTGAGCTTTATGCACGCGGTGAAGCTTTGCGTGAAAAGTGTGATAGCTTGCTCAAAGCTGCTGAAGAGAAGGTAGAGAAAATCCAGATGAATACATCTGGAAACGCGGTTGGTACAGAAGCGTTCGACGAGCAATAAATCCAGCTAATGTAGAACTGAAACTCCAGTTCTCATCACAAAAACCAGAATTTTCGCTCTGGTACACGCGCTCATTACCTAACAGACCCTGCCCTGGGCAGAGGTTTTGTTTGAGCCGAAATCAACAGGCTACCGCTTTACTTTAATGACAAATATTTCGTGATAATACGTAATTTAGCCTACTAACTGAACAACCGCCTACTGAAGTTAGTGGGTTCAAAAGTGATAACTGAAGTTATCTTTTTTCAATTGTCCGCCTTCGGCGTGCTTTGGGGTTATCTTTTCCCTCTGAAGACCGAGGTTTCAGACCAAAACCTATGGAAAATAAAATTAGACAAAAACTGCTGAGTACACAATCACCATCTATTTTGACAGACCGATAAGTTATAATTGCAACAATACTTAACTTGAGATATTTCACATAATATTATTTCAGATCATAGAACACGATTTACTGGACAGATCGTATACCCCCCGGAATTTCTAGTTTAAATCGGCAAATATTCTTCGTTTCCCGTCGGATATTGGTATAGACAAAAAAAATGGGGCTACGAAAACCGTAGCCCCCAAGTCGATCACTGTGCACGTGGCCCCATCGACCACACATTCGACATAGGACGTTTCGTCGCAGATTGCATCACCCCAAGGGGTGACAAAAACACAATTAATACCAGTAAATGAAAAAAATACGTTCTCCTCCCCCTATTGATGCAGGTTTTGAAGTGACCTTCTTACAAATGATCCTGGCATAAACGATCAATTATTCATGCCAGGCAATTGCACAGTGGGCAGGCTTGCTATAATCGTGTTCAATTACGGAAGACAGTCGTATCGGCCATTATTTGGAACATATGCCATGGTCGGGTCGGTCTGTGTTAAGTTGCCATATAGTCAAAAGACTTAAGAAGACCCAGATGTCCCTGTTAGATCAAATTCAAAACCCATCTGATCTCAAGAAGGTCCCCGAGGACCGCCTTCAACTGGTTGCTGAAGAACTTCGAGAGGAGATGGTTGATGCTGTTTCTGTTACAGGAGGGCATTTAGGAGCCGGATTAGGTGTTGTTGAACTCACGGTTGCGCTCCACCACATCTTCGATACACCTAAAGACCGGTTAATCTGGGATGTAGGGCACCAGTGTTACCCACATAAAATTCTTACTAACCGCAAAGAGCGCATTCGTACATTACGTCAGGACGGCGGCCTGAGTGGCTTCACCAAGCGGTCGGAAAGTGCTTTCGATCCATTTGGCGCCGGGCACTCCTCCACTTCTATTTCCGCTGGCCTTGGCATGGCTGTGGCCCGCGACCTTGCTGGCGGCGATAACAATGTAATTGCAGTTATTGGTGATGGTGCAATGTCCGCTGGCATGGCTTATGAGGCCATGAACAATGCCGGTGCGCTGAACTCGCGTCTGATCGTAATTCTGAACGATAATGACATGTCAATCGCTCCGCCCGTTGGCGCCCTTTCAGCAAGCCTTGCACGTCTTGTTTCCGGCAAGACCTATAAAGGCTTCCGCGAGGCAGCCAAACAAGTCGCGAGCGCGTTACCAAAACCACTGCAGGAAAAAGCAGCTCAGGCAGAAGAGTTTGCGCGCAGCTTCTTTACCGGAGGTACGTTGTTTGAAGAGCTTGGTTTCTATTACGTTGGCCCCGTTGATGGGCACAATCTGGACCACCTCCTGCCTGTCCTGAAAAACGTTCGGGATGCCAGGGAAGGCCCAATCCTCGTTCATGTGGTGACCCAGAAAGGTAAAGGCTATCTGCCGGCCGAAAATGCAAGCAACAAGTATCACGCTGTTGCAAAATTTGATGTTGTGACAGGTGAGCAGGCTAAGCCGAAACCGAATGCACCTGCCTATACGCACGTTTTTGCCAATGCCCTGATCGAAGAAGCTAACAAAGACGAGAAGATCGTTGGCATCACAGCTGCAATGCCGGACGGAACCGGTCTGGATGCGTTTGAGAAAGTTCATCCAACCCGCATGTTCGATGTGGGTATTGCCGAACAGCACGCCGTGACGTTCGCTGCTGGCCTTGCTTCTGAAGGCTTCAAGCCGTTCTGCGCGATTTACTCAACCTTCCTTCAACGTGGCTACGATCAGCTTGTCCACGATGTTGCAATCCAGAAGCTGCCTGTGCGCTTCCCGATTGACCGCGCCGGTCTTGTTGGTGCAGATGGTGCGACACATGCAGGCTCGTTTGACACCGCATTCCTTTCCTGCTTGCCGGGTATGATTGTCATGTCACCGGGTGATGAAGCAGAGCTGGTCCATATGGTTTCCACCGCTGCATCTTATGATGAAGGTCCAATTGCCTTCCGTTACCCGCGCGGCGAAGGAATTGGCATTGACCTCCCGGAAGTCGGTATGCCTCTGGAGATTGGAAAAGGGCGAATCGTAAAAGAAGGTTCCCGCATTGCGCTGGTTTCATTGGGTGGCCGTTTGCAGGAAGCTTTGAGGGCTGCAGATACACTTGATGCCGCTGGCCTTTCAACAACAGTTGCCGATGCACGTTTTGCCAAACCACTTGATACAGAGATGATCGGGCGCATTGCGAAAGAGCACGATGTGTTGATCACCATCGAAGAAGGCTCTGTCGGCGGCTTTGGAAGCCAGGTGCTTCAGTTTCTCTCTGACAATGGCCTGCTGGATGGGTCCCTTAAAGTTCGCTGCATGATCCTGCCCGACGTTTTCCAGGACCATGCAAAGCCGGAGACAATGTACAAAGATGCCGGATTAGATGCATCAGGGATTGTCCGTCGCGTCTTAGAAACCCTTGGTAAAGCAAGGGGATTACCTTTGAGATTGGTTTAGAACATTGTAATTGTGTTCATAATTCATCAAGAGACTAATGAGGGGGTGGCTTTCGCTGCTTTCCTTATTTCCTTTTTGCATATGACATGTAATGTAGCGCAAGTTTTACATCGTTGGCTGGTGTGCACATGGTCCTGTTGTTTGCAACCTTTGCGTCCTTAATGTTGTCCACGGCCCTGATTCTTGCAGGGCATGGACTTTCTTCGACGCTTATCCCCCTCAAAGCTGATTTGGCCGGATTTGGAGACCTCCAGATTGGTCTGATCTCGTCCAGCTTTTACATTGGCTTTGTGATTGGGTGTTTGTTTGGTCCGTTTCTTATTCTAAGGGCCGGTCACATCCGTGCATTCGCTGCATTGGTGTCTTTGATGTCTGGCGCAGCGCTGCTCCATCCTATCCTGGTGGACCCTTTGGCGTGGGCGTTGTTTCGCATCATTACGGGTGTGTGTTTTGCTGGCATCGTTCTGGTTGTAGAAAGCTGGTTGAATGACCGGGCAACCAATGAGAATCGCGGCACAGTCATGTCGCTTTACATCATCTGTTATCTGGCGGCGACCATGGGTGGCCAGCTTATGATTGCTGGCTTTGACGTGAACACCTTTGTGCCATTTGCAATTGCGTCCATTTTTGTCAGCGTTGCTGTGGTGCCAGTGGTACTCACCAAAGCTGTACAACCTGCGCCGATTACACTGGTGCGCTTTCGCCCCATCAACCTTTACCAGACCTCCGCCGTGGCGCTGATTGGCTGTTTGCTCATAGGTCTTGCTAACAGTTCCATGTGGGCACTGGCTCCGCTATATGCCAAACAGATTGGGTACAGCACCAATGAGGCGGCGTACTTTGCAGCGGCTATTGTTCTTGGGGGCGCAATAACGCAATGGCCAATTGGTCGTTTGTCAGACCGCGTTGATCGACGTATCATTATTTTACTTCTGGGCGTCGGTGCAGCAGCGGCGGCTCTTGTGCTCTTTATGCTCGAGAGTGGAAACTTCTGGACTACATTCAGCGTTTTTCTGATCCTTGGCATGGCCAGTCAGCCGACATATGCGATTGTTGCTGCCCACGCCTTCGACTATGTGGAAGCGGAAGACTACGTTGAGACGTCTTCTGGCGTTTTGATGTCGAATGGAATCGGCTCGATGATCGGACCGACAGTTGCAGCGGGTCTGATGTTCAGCCTTGGTCCTGAAGGGCTTCTCATATGGGTCGCTCTCGTTGAAGTGATTCTTGCTCTCTTCGTTGTCAGCCGCCTAGTTATTCGCCCTGCGGACGAGGATCTGGAGAAGACAGACTTCGAATATGGTGCAACATCAAACATGGGGGCTGTGCTCACACCTGATCCGCTGGATATCGAAGACCCTTACGTTATTCCGCCCGAAGAGTTCCCGGCGTATGAACAGGATGAGGGCATGGCATCAGAGGAAGCCGGGGATTTGATAAATCGCAATGATGAGGATGAGAACCCACCTACACTTGATGAAATTCAGGATAGTTCCAGACTCCCTTCTGGCTGAGTGTAGACACACTCAGCGATAGCAACTAAGAATGGCCCATGGTCAAGCCTAGTAATACATTACATGTACTCAGAAGTGAGCGACACCCGCTTGTATTGCTTGCCGGCGTCTCGATGCTGGCCCGGGTGCTGTTGCTTGTCCTGATTTTTCCCGGCGCAGCTGTTGATCCATCAACTGCGGCGCTCATGCAATTGTGCGCCCCTTCGGGCGGTTCGCAGAATGCTAAAATTGAAGGCTCCACTCACACCGAAAATCCGTTGGAAATATACTGCGATTGCACGTTCATGTGCCCGCATACGTCCAAACAGGCGACTTATTTTTCGATAGAGCCTGAGAACTGGCAGAGTCCTGCCCTTGTGGTTGCTGGTTCTCTCTCCCTTGATAATGCTCTCGTAAATGACAGAAGCCTCCGCGGTCATAATTTCCTCATCCGGGCTCCTCCAGTCACCTAAGTTTTTCTAGATCAACAAGCCCTGATTTGACTGATCTCTTCTGCCTGAGTTTACAGGCAGGGAGAAATTCTCTGGATGAATATTATGAAAATACCTGCTCTTCTTGTTGCAGCAGCTCTTGTTGCGTTCACTGGTTCGGCTGCTCTTGCGCACAGCATTGAACACGGTAACCTGATTATCAAAGATGCCTGGACACGCGCTACTCCACCAAATGCAAAAGGTGGCGGAGCTTTTGTCTCAATCACCAACAATGGCAGCGAAGATGCGCGTCTGACTGGTGCAGTTTCCGGCTATGCCAAGCGTACCGAAATTCACGAAATGGCTGTGAATGATGGTGTAATGAAAATGCGTAAGCTGGACGATGGAGTTGTTATTCCTGCTGGTAAGACACTTGAGTTGAAGCCCGGCAGCTACCACATCATGTTCATGGGTCTGAACCAGCCAATAAAGATGGGTGAAAAACTCAAAGTTACTCTGGAATTCGAAAAAGCCGGCCCAGTTGAAGTGACATTCCCAGTTATGAAAATGGGTGCGAAAACCGGCGAAATGCACCACTAACCAATTGAACTGTGCACGGGTGGATTAAGATGAACGTTGCGAAAACAATTCGATATGGAGCGTGGGCTGCAGTTGCATTCCTCGTTGCTGCGATTTCAGCTGTAACAGTAATGGAGTTTACGAAGAAGGATGTCCCGCAGGCTGCCACTGTGCAGATCGGAGGGCCGTTTGAGCTGGTTGATGGCAAGGGACAAGTCTTTACGGACAAGAACCTTAATGGCAAACCAACCCTTATGTTCTTCGGCTTCACATACTGTCCTGATGTTTGCCCGACAACCCTCTCTGATATGCAGGGATGGATCGATAACCTGGGGTCGAAGGCAGACGGCCTGAACTTTGTTTTCGTCAGCGTTGATCCTGAACGTGATACACCAGACGTCATTGCAGATTATGTTGCCGCGTTTAGCTCTCACGTCGTTCCACTGACAGGCTCCGTCGACCAGGTTAAAAAAGTCGTCAAAGACTACCGCGTTTACGCGAGAAAAGTACCATTGGAAGACGGTGACTATACCATGGACCACACCGCAGCAGTTTATATGCTGAATGGTGATTTGGATTTCAAGGGTACCATCAGCTATCAGGAACCGGAAGAAACAGCGCTTCCAAAAATCAGAAAGTTGCTCGGTAGCTCATAAAAGTTTCGGGTGCCTGAGAATTCAGGTACTCTTTTTTGGATGAAGATTTGAAAGTTCATGAAGCTCTTTATGCTGGCACAGCAGTTGTTAGCCTCCCGCTGATCGCAGCCACCGCATTCCTTTGGATGCGTTATGGCAATTTGCTATTCTAAGACAAACTGTTAAATGCGCTGGCTGGTTGCTTCGGCCTGTAGGCTGAGCTTTATCCATATTCCAGACAGGTGACATATGCGGCTTGATCAATTCCTTGTTGAACATGGCTATTTTGCAACAAGGGCCCGTGCGCGTGATGCGATTTTGCGTAGTACGATCCTGATAGATGGTGCGCCTGCAAAAAAGCCTTCACAGAAGATAGCGGGCAAACCCGACATCGCTATAGATGATCCGGCCTCTGATTATGTATCCCGCGCCGCTTTGAAACTCATCAAAGGTTTGGAGCATTTTAAACTCGATCCTTCTGAGAAGATCTGTCTGGACATTGGCGCTTCGACTGGTGGCTTCACGCAAGTCTTGCTGGAGCATGGTGCGCAGCTTGTCCATGCCATTGATGTTGGCCATGATCAGCTGGCAGATAAGATCTCCAATAACCCACGCGTGGTTCGTAAAGACGGCCTGAATGCGCGAGATCTTACGCGTGAGCACCTTGAAGGACAACATCCTGAGTTTCTGGTTTCCGACGTTAGCTTTATCTCACTGAAGCTTGCCCTGCCACCAGCTCTTGGGCTTGCTGCAGATGGTGCTTTGGGTATATTCCTCGTCAAGCCACAGTTTGAAGGTGGACGTGAACGGATTGGGAAAGGTGGTCTTGTCTCTCCAGACATTGCGGAACAGATTTCTGTTGAGCTGCAAGAATGGATGAATGCACAGCCGGGGTGGTCCGTTCTTGGCCTCACGTCCTCCCCGATCAAGGGGGGAGACGGGAATGCTGAGTATCTGATGGCCTGCCAGAAAGTACCATCATAATTCTTGTGAAATTCCTCCCGAGGCACAGGCGTACTCAGGAGAGTAGGTTCCGGTGCTTCTTTAAAGCACGGCCCGCAGTTATGCGCACAGCCGGGACACGACGCCTTCAACGCGATTTGTGAGTTTATCCGTCGGATCAGCCAGATCCACAGAGGCCTTTTAATCGCTCTCAGCGAAGATGCTTGTGTCTTTAGCCGCCTTGCCCATATCATTTACGATGGCAAAGACTTCTCTATTGCGTTGGATGCAAACACAGTTTTGGGGGCAATTTCACTGGTAGCCACGCCTTCATCTTCAACGCAGCGCTCACCATCGCCCAAACGGAATGCAGAACTTCGCAACATCAGGCATTGCATGTATCGGAGTGGCGCTGTAAACGCAGTGCCATGTCTAAGAAGCCTGAAGCCACTGTACAAACCCTCCGTATTGTACGCCTTGCCCATAAGGGTGATGGTGTTGCTGAAACCGATGCCGGACAGATCTTTGTTCCCTATACACTTGAGGGCGAGTTCGTCAGCGCCCAGGTGCAAGGCGCGCGCGCGGAACTCAATGAAATCATAGAGCCAAGCCCGCAGCGCATCGCCCCCGTATGCAGGCATTTCGGCACCTGTGGTGGTTGCTCTTTGCAGCATATGGATGAGGCTTCCTACAAGAACTTCAAACGGCAACAAGTGATTGATGCTCTGGCATCGCGCGGCATAGAAACGCCAGTGGAACATGTTGTGGTCTGTAATAAGGGCAGTCGCCGCCGCACGGTATTCGCCGCTGTGAAGGCGAGCCATAAGGTTCTGTTCGGCTATCACACTGCCAAATCAAATCTCCTTGTCGACATTCAGGAATGCCCGGTGATTGCTCCTGAGATCATGAAGGCCGTGCCGGGGCTTCGCAAGCTTGCCGGCGAAATTTTGCCCCGTAGGGGCGAACTTAAGTTCATCGTAACGACAACACAAAATGGTCTTGATGTCGCTATCAGTGGTTTGGGCAAAAACAAAGAAAAGCATTACCTGGAATTGTCGCAGGCTGCTGTTGAGAATAACCTTGCACGCCTGACTGTGGACGGTGAGACAATTATCGAAATCCGCTCTCCTTTGCTCGATATGAGTGGTGTAGCTGTTCCAATCCCTTCCGGCGGGTTTATACAGGCAGTGCTGAGTGCAGAAAAAACCATAGGCGACCTTCTTTCGGAGGGGCTGAGTGGTTGTAAACGTGTGGCTGACTTATTCTGCGGAGCAGGCACTCTGACTTTCAGGATCGGGCAGTTTGCCAATGTGCATGCAGTGGAAGGTGAAGCCACTTCGCTGAAAGCGCTGGATCTTGGCCTGCGCCGCGCCAGGGGCCTTAAGAAAGTCACCACTGAACGCCGGGATCTGGTCCGCCGACCAGTTGTTGCCAAAGAGCTTGATAATTTTGGCAAGGGTTACGATGGTGTGGTGTTCGATCCGCCCCGTGCCGGTGCTCTTGCTCAGGCGCAGGAACTTGCAAAATCTCCGGTCAAAAAGATCGTTGCCGTTTCCTGTAGCCCAGCCAGTTTTGCTCGTGACATTCGTGAACTGTTGGACGGTGGCTTTCGGATCAAGCGCGTTGTACCGATTGATCAGTTCCTCTATTCCCCTCATGTTGAAGTGGTTGCTTTGCTGGAACGCAGCCCATAATCGGTATCTGTACAGGGGCGGGTGGCCAGTCATTTACCGTCTTCCCTGAATTTTCGATATTTGCCCAAAGTTTGGGTACCCGTGTTACGGAAGCTTCATGACCCTGACGTATGCTTGCCTTAGTTTGTGATGCCTACGGGTGGCTGAGCCATTGATTAGGGGTGTTTCGGTTTTTACAGCTATCATTTGCATTGTACCGGGCCTGCTGACGGTCTGGACACCTCTTCCAACGGGTGTACCGCTGCTCGCATTGGGGACGGGTCTGTTGATTGCCACCAGCCGCAGGTTTGCAAGGTTCGTGAGGCGACATCGGAAAAACATCGTCTGGCTCAATCAGACCCTGCAGTGGCTTGAAGTGCGATCCAGTGGTCGTTTCAGAAAGATCATCCTCCGAACACGCCAGCGTTACTCCAGGGGGAAAAGGGCAAGGGGCCACCCTTCCCCAAAAATACAGGTACAAAATCCGCAGCCTGATTTCAGATCACCTCCAAATCAGATAAGCATTCTTCAAAGCACAGGAAAAGTATATGCCAGCTTACGTCATTGTTGATACAAAAATTGAAGATCCAATCGCCTATGAGGACTACAAAGCTCAGGCCCGCCCTATCGCGGAGAGCTTCGGCGGCATTTACAGGGCACGTGGCGGTGATATGGATGTGGTTGAGAGTGATTTGTGGACCCCACACCGCCTCGTCATTCTGGAGTTTCCAAGCATGGCAAAGGCGAAGGCGTTTCTGAACTGTCCTGAATACGCACCTGTTGCCAGGATCCGTCATGGAGCAGCGAAGTGCAGCCTGACGATTATCGATGGCGTGCAGGAACTCAGGTCCTGAGGAACATTAGCGCATGTTGCGTTCTTATGCTTTCACACACCATCCTCTGACTTCTTTATATTCATGTGTATTCTTATCCAATAACCGGAGCCATTTTCAGGAGTGCACTCTAGTTGCTCAGGCTACCGCTGACGATAATGAATGGTGCCTCATCATTCATATTGAGCGCTATCCAGTCTCCATAGGAGGCTGTTGCCCTCAGACCTACGGCCTCCAACAGGTTGCTGATGTGATCGCGATGCACGAAGCGACGCATGTTATTCCTTGAGTAATGGCGCCCGTCGCTGTCATAGTGGGTCTGCATGGACACGAGACCGTTTTTGTCTGGCCCTGTCGTATCCTGCCACACGGATACTCGTTTCCCTTCAACTGAGCGCACCAGGAGCGGTTTGCCTTTCTGGCCCCACTTCTCCCATGGCCGTGCTTTCGGGTTTTCCATGCCGAATGCAAATTTACCATTTGATTTCAGGTGAGCAGCGATGGTTTGGAGAACGAGGATCTGGTCAGTGTTGGTTGCAAAAGCCTGAAAAGCATTACCAGTGATAATGATGCGGTCGAACTTCTGATGGAGATACACTGTTCGGGCATCTGCTTCCACCCATGTTACCGTCTCTGAACGCTTAACAGCTTGCGCAATTTTCTTCGGATTCCGGTCAACACCTACAGTGTTTACACCATGTCGGGAAAGTGCTCCGGACAGCGCACCTGTTCCACAGGCTATTTGCAAAACGCTTCCACCCGGCGTGCAAGCGAAGTTGAAAAGGTAATCATCATCAACGCCCCAATCCTTATCCAGGCTGGAAAAGCTGCATGTGTCGCCGTTTGCCTCCGTGCGGTTGATCTGCATAATAATTGCCTTCCGATCCCATCCTTCCTGATAAAGTTAGGTTAATAGTGCTGAATTTCTGTGACAGCAGGATAAGGGGATTTGCGGCGAAACAATGAATAATGAGGGATTTAAACTCATCAGTGATTATTTATAGATGAGTGTTGCATAAAAACATCATTTCCCCGCCAGAACTGCCGGGTTCTTTGTAACAGGGTCTCAGGGGCACATGCGAGGAGATGTAAATCCACGTCAAGTACCGGTGCGCTCGACCTGGCTTGCTTCAGGCGCCAGTTCTTTCGCATGGCCCCCCGCAGCACAGACCGGGGTTCTCGCTGTACAAGACAGTCCTCCACCGGACCTTTGAGTTTGATGTGCAACTGGTTGAACTCCATGGTACGGACAGCAGTTTTGTAAAGGGAAAGGTCTGCAATTGCTGACCATCGTAAAACGCCAAGCCTGTCCAGGTAGAGCCCCGTCTCATTGGCTGCTAACTGAGGGCGGTTATCGATGAAAGGGTAATGCCACAGAACGCTGAGGAAAACAGGCAGGGATGCCAAAGCAGGGATCAGTGAACTGTTTACAATGCCTGCGCCTAGAAGAGCTGCCCCAAGCAGCAAGCTCCCGTAAACGACAGGTTCTCCTGTCCCCTTCTGATAGCCCAGTGTGAATGGTTCAGCTGAGCTTTGCTTTTCCTGCCATGGATCCAGATCAAACTGAGACATGCCCCGCCATTTACCATATTGCACCGGGGCTCATTCATTAGTCCGCCGGAGTTTCCGTTGCTTCAACTTTCAGGCCAAAGCCTTCAAGGCCAACATAGTGGCGCTCACGTGATGCAATAACCCGGATAGAGTTGGCACCCAGATCCTTCAGGATCTGCGCACCGAGACCCACTTCGCGCCAGTCCTCTGACCGGCCCTGAGCAGAAACGTGCTGCTCATGCTCAGCAGCTTCCAGGTTATCGCGCTGGCGGTTGGACTTGCTTGCGACGCCTACCGCACCTTCACGCAGGTAAACTATAATGCCCCGGCCTCTGTCTGCAAAGTCCTGCATGATTACATCGAGAGATTTGGTTTGCCCAAACACATCATCGAAAACGTTTTCCAGATGGAGCCTGACAGGAATATCCTGTCCGTCACGGATATCGCCGTAAACCAGCGCCAGGTGCCCTACACTATCGAATGGAGTAGAATAGATAATCGCCCGTGCCTTACCTGCCGTTGTCTCCACATCAAATTCATCGATACGGCTTACAAGATGTTCGTGACGCTGCCGCCATGCAATGAGATCCGCAACAGACACCATCTGCAGGTTATGTTCACGAGCGAAGGCCTCAACCTGCTCACCGCGCTTCACGGTACCATCGTCATTCACCAGTTCACTGATCACGCCGACTTCTGTCAGCCCGGTGAGTTTGCACAGATCAACAGCCGCTTCAGTGTGACCAGAGCGCATGAGAACCCCGCCCTCCTTTGCGACCAACGGGAAGATATGACCCGGACGAACGAAATCAGCCGCACCGGCATTCGGGTTTGCAAGACCGCGGACAGTTGCACAGCGCTGTTCAGCGGAGATACCAGTAGTCAGACCAGGAGCATAGTCCACAGAAACGGTGAACGCAGTTGCCAGAGGCGCATCATTGTTGGCGACCATTGGCTCAAGATGCAGGCGCTTTGCTTCTTTAAGCGTCATTGGAGCACAAACGATCCCGGAAGTGTGACGGATGATAAATGCCATTTGCTCGGGGGTAATCATATTGGCAGCAACGATGAGATCACCTTCGTTTTCGCGATCATCATCGTCGGTCACAACAACCATCTCGCCGTTTTCGAACGCGCGCAGGGCTTCGGCTACTCTTGTTTGCGACATGACATACTCCTTATTTTCTTTTAGTCCGAGAAAATCGTTCGGAGTCACCTGATGGTCCGTCGCCTCAGCGATTTTATGGGCCATTTCCCGGGAAATCCATACGCCTGGGTCATTGCACAGTGCGGTTACAGATGCAGGAGACAAACCAGCACGACGCGCAAATGTACTTCTGCTTTCACCATTGTCTTCCAGCCATTCAGTCAAGCGCATAATCCCAGTCCCATGGCCTTGCAATTTTCAGTGATACTGAATTCGCGCTTTTATAGCTGGAAATCAAGGGCAAATCGAAAAAAGAAAATCATTTTCTACCTAAGTCTTATTCCGAGATGAAGGTGAGGTGCATAAACGCTATGTTGCTTTGGGCTAACGCACTCAGTTGCCTTCATACGCCCTGCCCAGACTTCGTAAGTTGCCCGAGCACACACTGAGAGCACCACATGGCCTCCCATGCAGTGTCAGCCAATTGCCCGAACGTCGGGATGAGCAAGGCGGCAGGCAATGCCTCTTATCCTGAAAGGCACGATAGCCGGTTTCCCGGAAAGACAGCGGCTGTATTCAAACAGGTTTCCCTGCATAAACAGGTCCGCGATCCCTGACACTTAAAATGCCACCGCGTGATGCCCTTCAGACCTAGGCCCTTCCTCTCGGACCATGCGGGTACGCCTGAAAATCGGTTCCACCGGAACAGCAGAAGATGCGCTACCTCTTCTGGTCGCCCAACCCGGCCCACGACAAACTGACGGACGGTCCGCCAGCAGCCCGTCACGTAGGCATGGGATTAGTATGAGGGGGCTTTTGAGCAAGGGGGGATAGGTTTTGGGGATATGCCTGACACCTGAAGGGAGAAACACAAGGCGACGTCGCACGACTCTGATGTACTTACCTGTGCACACACTAAAAAGGCGCAGGTCTTGCCAGCATCTTTTCAATCAGAATGAAATCAGAGATTGAAAGACCTCTTAGCGTTCGCCGCACTGGCCTTTGTCACGCAGAACATGATCCGCCAAAACACACGCCATCATGGCCTCCCCAACCGGGACTGCACGAATACCAACGCAAGGGTCATGGCGACCTTTGGTCATCACATCAACATCTTCCCCGCTACGGGTGATGGATTTACGCGGTGTCAGGATGGAAGAGGTTGGCTTGACTGCAAAGCGCACGACGACAGGAGCACCAGAAGAGATGCCACCCAACACACCGCCAGCCTGATTGGAGAGAAACTCCGGCTTGCCATCTTTGCCCACACGCATTTCATCGGCGTTTTCTTCTCCGGTCAGGCAGGCAGCTTCAAAGCCGTTGCCAATCTCAACGCCCTTCACAGCGTTGATAGACATCATGGCGGATGCCAGGTCCTGATCAAGCTTACCGTAAAGCGGCGCACCAAGGCCGACAGGCACGTGTTCGGCAACCACTTCAATCACCGCGCCAATGGAAGAGCCATCCTTGCGGATACCGTTGAGGTAGTCTTCAAAGAACCTGGCTGCTTCTGTATCCGGGCAGAAGAACGGGTTGTTGCGCACCTCGTTCCAGTCCCACTTGTCGCGATTGATCTTATGTGGTCCCATCTGGACCAAAGCACTGCGGATCAGGATGTTTGGGATAACCTTGCGGGCCAGACCACCAGCAGCCACGCGAGCAGCAGTTTCTCGTGCAGAAGAGCGTCCGCCACCGCGGTAATCACGAATCCCATACTTGGCATCATAGGCGTAATCTGCGTGGCCTGGACGATAGCGTTCTTTGATTTCGGAGTAATCTTGGGAACGCTGATCGGTGTTCTCGATCATCAGGGAGATCGGCGTGCCAGTCGTACGCTGTACGCCGTCTTCATCCATCATCACGCCAGAGAGAATTCTGACCTGATCCGGTTCGCGGCGCTGAGTGGTAAATTTGTTTTGCCCCGGTTTGCGCTGGTCCAGATACACCTGTATCTCTTCTGCCCTAATAGGAAGCAGAGGCGGACAACCATCGACGACGCAGCCAAGTGCTGGCCCATGGCTTTCGCCCCAGGTCGTTACGCGAAACAGATGACCAAAGGTGTTGTGAGACATTTTTTACCGGTTCAGTTCTAGAGCATAAGCACGCCCGGTCCAGCTGATTCTCTTCAATCAAACGGAGCGCACTCTGAGAATGATAGTGGTTTTAGGTTGGTTGACGCGAGAGGTCAATTGAGAGCCTTACAGCACCTGCGTAATTTTCCCAAAGGAACAAACTGGTTTCTGCCTGCTCCCAGGCCCAGGGCTGTAAATGGAGGATCACAAGGGGTAAAAAGTGCATTCAGACACGACTAACAACAATGCATGGGCCACATTTCATGCAAAAAGCCCGAGCAACGTGGCCATCACGTACACGGGCTTTTCTCATTCAAACTTTTCATTCAGGACATAGGCCCTTGATAAACCTCAAGCGTTGTTTTCCTGAATAAGTCTTTTGGCAACCAGATCATGGTCGAGCCACAGAACCGGGCCATCTGGCTGGCTGGCCTCGCCAAATATGAGCATGCCAGTTGCAGCAACAACGTGCTGGCTGAGTTCATCGCTGACCAGAACATTGCGCTCTTTATGCAGGTCTACGATTTCCTGCGAGGTACCAACAGTTTTGTCTACCTGCGCCGCTGTGTTTGGCATTGGCCAGGCCTCGAAGTTGTAAAATGGCTTCATCGCATCACTGGCCTGGTAGGCAGATACCTTTTGCAGTACATCTTCAAGAGAGGTTTCCGGCTTGAGCATATCCTGGCACTTCTGCCAGAGTGCATCCACCCATGCTCCACCGCCCTCTTTCCTGAAGGCGTGCAACAGTGGCAGGAGAGACAACTCGATGCCGGCAAACACATCAGAAGAGTTGGTACGGATTTCCGGGCAGTTAAACACTGTCGCCTTCACACCGTCTCTCCATGCGCTTTCAGCAAAATTCTCCAGAGCCATTTTCGCGTAGCCCTGCGTGTAGTTTGTGTAGGTCTGCCAGCGATACTCATCCTCGATCAGGACGCGGGTACCGTGATAGCCATAAGCAGTGTAGCGCACTTCTCCGCCAGCTGCTTCCACGCGGCCACGAAGTGTCTTGCTGGCCTCCAGCAGATAGCCGAAACTGTTTGCGGTCACTTCCTCGAAGTTTTTGAGGATCAGCTTGCCCAGATCACTGTCGATAAGAGACTGGGACGGCATGTAGCGTGCACCGCGGCCTTTATAGATCCGGTTCGCGATTGCCATAAACACTTTTGCACGCGGAATACCACCTGCCATCGTGTGAGCGAAAAAGACATTTTTACCCGCAGGGATCATGGCATCAAGCTGGTCCATAACCTGATAAAGAGCCCCTTTAAAGCGGTTGGAGCCAAGATCGCGGCACGTGTCAACGTGGTCCCAGTCGAGTTTGTGGTCCTGCCAATCTTTAATGGTCATCCCGTTGACCAGATCCGTCGGAGTTGCTGTACCTTCCGGCGCATCAAGTTCAAAACCCGCACGCAAAGGCACGTTAATGATTTTACCGCCCAGATTGGCTTCGGCTTCGGTGAGTTCTTCCGGGGTGAGCGCACGTGGCTTGTTGTTTTCATCCGGACGACCGACAGTAATGCCGATCACACTCATCCCGGCTGCCTTTGCCTGATTGACCAGGCCAGTCGCATATCCGCGACCAAAAAGTTCGCCGTAGAGTACGAATACATCGCCCTCTCCAAATACGGTATTGCTGCTGATTGCCCTGAGTGGTCGAGACGTCTTCATCAAGATCTTCCAAAAAGTTTAAGAGTTCGAGATTTAACAGGTGAGCGTTCTGCTCCAGTTGCCTGAAAATAACGAGTTACAACTGATTTAGGTAACCTGTTTAACTGATCTTTACGCAGATTATGGCAAAGCGCTTCAAAATGTCGTGGACTGCCTTTGCAATGGTATTCACTTTATGTGTCATAGTTTATCGATGACCCATAACCTGATCAATTTAACAACCAGGCAATGCGCTGTAAGCCCCCAATCTTAAAGGCTGCTACAGTGCTGGACGTTAGTCCTGCAACGGATGAAGCCGGAGCGGTTTCACTCACAAACCTTCACGAATTGATACATCTGTTGATCGAAATGGGGGAGGTGTATCTGAGTTCTTTTGAGCACCGCGCTTCAGATCCACGCCTCAGAGCCATCGCGCCAAAGAAGGAACTGGTCTTGTGGCGTCTCCAGATCCGGGACTTCAGCAGGTGCGTACCCACAAAGAAGCCCACGCAGAACACGCATGACGACACCGTGCGCGACGATGATCATGGGGTCTTTCTGCTCTGATATCCATTCATCGATACGGTCAGAGACCATCTTGTAGCTCTCGCCTTTGGGATGCACATAGCCCCATTTATCTTCGCGCCGCATACGAACCACGTCCGGACGCATGAGCTTCATTTCAGGAACGGTCATTCCCTCCACATTGCCGAACGTGATTTCCCGAAGGCGTTCATCGACCTTGTAGTCGTGCGGATCCAGTCCCATTTCCTTACGCAAAATTTCCATAGTCTCCCGTGCGCGGGTCATGGGTGAGCTGACAAAGATGAAATCATCGGCGGTCTTGCCAAGATCTGGGAGGAAGTCCTTCATCACCATACCGTTGCGGCGGGCCTGTTTGCGACCGGTGTTGTTGAGCGGGATATCCTGACCGCCCTGCATCCGCCCTTCCAGATTCCAGTCTGTTTGTCCATGACGGACATAGAGAAGCGGAGTTGGTGTGGTTTTCGCAAGGGGCATCAGCGAGCCAGTCATTTCATTGGCCTTCTGCAGGAGATTAGTCGGCACCCGACTTGTAGCGGCTTCTTACGAGGTATATGTGCCATTCCTATTTAGAAAACAACAGTTATGCACACCTTCCTGATTTAAGTCATCCGTGCTTTTACCGTCACCTCAGACATAAAAAAGCGCTCGAAGGAGCGCTTTTTCAGATCTTGCAGCTTTTGCGTATTCCTGTCCGGAAACCGGAGTCGCTCTTCGGGAACTGGCTCTAGACGACAGAGATATCGGGTGCGTCCACTGCCTTCATGCCAACCACATGGTAGCCGCTGTCAACGTGGTGGATTTCACCGGTGACAGAGCGGGACATGTCGGATGAGAGGTAGAGAGCGGAGCTTCCAACGTCATTGATGGTTACGGTTTCACGCAGCGGTGCGTTGTACTCGTTCCATTTGAGGATGTAACGGAAGTCGCCGATGCCAGAGGCTGCGAGTGTTTTAATTGGACCTGCGGAAATCGCGTTCACGCGGATCTTTTTAGGACCAAGATCAACAGCGAGGTATTTGACGCTTGCTTCCAATGCGGCTTTTGCAACGCCCATGACGTTGTAGTTTGGCATGACTTTTTCTGCACCGTAGTAGGTGAGAGTTACAATGGAACCACCTTCGGTCATCAGCTTCTCTGCGCGGCGGGCAACGGAAGCCAGCGAGTAACAGGAAATCTGCATTGTCTTTGCAAAGTTGTCTGCACTGGTGTCCAGATAACGGCCAGTCAGCTCTTCTTTGTCAGAGAAAGCGATCGCGTGAATGACGAAATCGATCCTGCCCCATTTTTGCTCCAGAACTTCAAATGCTGCATCAATGCTTGCTTCGTTTGTTACATCACAATCACCTACAACAAGTGCATCGAGCTTTTCTGCTAAGGGTTCAACACGCTTCTTCAGCGCTTCACCCTGATAGGTGAGTGCGATTTCAGCTCCGGCATCGTGTAGTGCTGTTGCAATACCCCAAGCGATGGACCGATTGTTGGCCAGTCCCATGATGAGACCACGTTTGCCGGCCATCAATCCTTGCGCTTCTGCCATGGTTTTCTCCTGACGTGAATATCACTTAATCTGGTAAACAGCCTGAAAGTGCTATTGCACACTGCTCGTTTGGCTTCAAGCCGTCGAAAAAGTCCAATCAGATATGGACGTGTTCCTGCGCTCCCATTATCTGATAGTCAAAGCGAGATCAACTTCCAACACTGAGACGGAAACATGACTATTCCAAATTTGGTGAACGCGTTTCAAAGGATTACCGGGGATGCAAATGTGCTTGTCAGCGACCATGACAAAGCCCCGTTTCTTGTTGAGTGGAGAGACAAATTTCGAGGCGCCACACCTATGGTGCTTCGGCCCGGTTCCACCTCAGAGGTTGCAGAGTGCGTAAAGCTTGCGGCGCATCATGGTCTCAAGGTTGTACCGCAGGGTGGCAACACAGGTTTGGTCGGGGGGCAAATTCCCAGTCCAGATGGTAGCGAAATCGTGCTATCCCTATCCAGATTAAATAAAATTCGCCATATGGACCCCGATGGATATACGATGGTAGCAGATGCAGGCGTCACACTGCAGGCTGTCCATGACGCAGCAGAAAAGCATGATCGATTATTCCCTTTGACACTCGCTTCACAAGGTTCCTGTGAGATTGGCGGAAACATTGCAACCAACGCCGGAGGTACTGCTGTCCTGTCCTACGGGAACACCCGGGATCTTGTTCTCGGACTTGAAGTCGTGCTCGCAAATGGTGAGGTCTGGGATGGACTCCGGACCTTGCGCAAAGACAATACCGGTTACGATTTGAAACAATTATTTATCGGCTCTGAGGGTACTTTGGGGATCATTACAGGTGCAAGCCTCAAATTATACCCGGCTCCGGCGTCAGTAGAGGTAGCTCTGGTTGCAACAGAATCGCCCGCAAAGGCACTTTCACTGTTTTCATTGGCAAAAAGGCGCGCCGGGAATATGCTTACCGGATTTGAATTGATGCCGCACACTGGCATGCAGTTCGTTTGTGAACATATGGAACAGTCACGTTACCCGTTTAAAGAGCAGCATCCGTGGTATGTGCTCATCGAGATCTCGGCGGGTACAAAAGACATGGATATCGCCAGCCTGACAGAGACCATCTTCACCGAGGCGTTTGCGGCGGACCTGCTGCATGACGGATTGCTGGCACAGAGCAAAGCGCAGGCTGCTGATTTCTGGCGGCTGCGCCACGGGCTCTCAGAGGCACAGAAGTTTGAGGGCGGATCCATCAAGCATGATGTCTCCGTGCCTGTTGCGAGGGTTCCTGAGTTTCTTGAGGAAGCCATCGCAGCCGTTAAAGAGGCTGTTCCAGGGTGTCGTCCGGTTCCATTTGGCCATATGGGCGACGGTAACATCCATTTTAACATCACCCAGCCAAAGGGCGCTGATAAAGCGGAATATCTTGCAAAGTGGGATGATGTAAACCGTATCGTGCACGGGCTTGTTGCCAGCTATAATGGATCGATCTCAGCGGAACATGGCATCGGCATTTTGAAACGTGATTTACTGGCGGAAGTAAAGAGCGTCACAGAGATGAACATGATGCGCTCTGTTAAGGATGCGCTTGATCCTGGCAACATGTTCAATCCAGGCCGTGTTCTTTAGACATTACTACTCAGATACTTCCATACTTTCCGGAAGCATCTGTCCTACGTCAACTGCGATCTGCTGCCCGGCGATATAGCCAGCCTCCTCGCTGGTGAAGAAGAGCTCAGCACTTGCTATCTGCAGTTGTGCGCCCAATCTGCCATGCGGGACCGCCTGCCCCCGTCTTCTTCAGAACTCATCCCCGGTGTCATCCAGAACTCCTGTCCTGACATTGCCGGGCAGGACAGGGTTCACTGTGACCTTATGAGGGGCAGGTTCCGACGCAGCTGTTCGCATGAAGCCCGCTGCCCTGGTCCGGATGCAGCATTGGCGCCTGCCTGTCTCCACTCGCTGCCAGGGTGACAAAGGCACCTGCGCGGGCAAAGGCCAGATTTACCTTTTTGCGGCACCCACCCCCGACCCCAATAGTCTCATCATAACGGCGCTGAGTATGTTGCTCAGAGGCTAAAACAAGTCTAACTGCCCGTTGTTTCCTGAAGAGCCTCCGGCAGCCTTTTTCCGGGGTTTCCGCCTGGCGGGCGTTTTGAGTGGTTCAGGAGTAACTGAAATGACTTCCCGCTCCCATAAAGACCTGTCACCATTGGCAGTGCTGTTTACACGAGTTGAAACAGGTGTTGCGATTAACAGCTCCTCATCTGCAGGCTGAAGAAGCTTTATCGCGTCCCGAGCCATGATTGTGCCGTTGCTTAACCAGTCATCAAAATGCTCCGGCTCGATAATTGCGGGCATCCGGTGGTGAACTGGTCTGACCGTCATATTCGACCCCACGGTGATTACAGCAGCGGTATCAATGTCTCCGCCATCAGGATGGGAATATGTTTCCCACAGCCCGGCGAAGGCAAGAAGGCGACCATCAGCCGGAGCTATCCAGTAGGGCTGCTTTACCGCGCCCTTGCGCTGCCACTCGTAAAAGCCATTTGCGGGTATCATGCATCTGCGGTGACGCACCGCTGCACGAAACGAGGGTTTATCTTCCACAGTTTCAGCTCTGGCATTGAGCAAAAGCGTGAAGCTCGCAGGGTCTTTGACCCATGATGGGACCAGGCCCCATCGTGCTAACCCGAAGTGGCGCCCACCATTTACGTGCTTTACGAGTGTAATTGGCTGAGTCGGTGCTATGTTATATCTAGGTGGAAAATTTGGCTGTTCGATATAATCAAACAACGCTTTGACTTCTTCCGGAGACGCTGACAGGCTATATCTACCACACATGCAGATTACTCTGTTCGTATTTTAGTAAAGTTGCAACCAGTCGAGAGATAGGTTCCGCGCGACAGATAGGAAGTTGGGAGGCTGCAATGGATATGTACTGCGATAAAATCGGCGTAGACGAACTTTCTCCTGAGCTTCTGACACATGCAAACATCAATCCATCCACGGGCCTTGCAACTGACTATCTCAATCATTTCAATGAGGTTGTTATGCTTCTTGAAATGCTTCCTGACATTCCCGAGTGCGCAGAAGATGTTCTGGCCTGGGAACCGGCTAACTATATCACACATTTCAGTGCCTCAAAGTTCTCAGCAAAAAAACTGGCTATTCGTGCATACGGAGCTGTAGATATACATCTGCGGAACGCACTGGAGAAGTGTATTAGCGAAGTTGACCGGGAAGTTATCTCCTTACAAAAAATGCTTAGCTCCACTGAAGTAACAGGTGAATTGCTGCAAGTCGTTCAGAATAAGACTGTTACCGTCATTCGACCACTTCTCTCACAGGCAGGGTCGATCATCCATGGGCACCTGCCGGATGAGACGATCAGCCCCGAGGAAAGCACTCAGGCGGAGGTTGACGCACTGTTCTCATGAGCAAAAAAGTATTTCGGAATACATTGAGGCAACCAGCGTTGCCTGTGTGCAGAACAACAAACTTCTGCTCGTAAAGCGAGCCCGATCCCCGTCCAAAGGCCTCTGGAGTTTTCCTAGCGGTAAGGTTCTCCCGGCGAAAACATTAAGGATGCCGCACAAAGAGAGTTTAATGAAGAAACATTCCTGTGTGCTTCAGACCTGAAGGAATGGTCGGTGTCCTACCCTTCTGCTGAAGGCAGCAAGGTGCAATACCGCATTCATGTCTTTAGCTGTACGCAGGTCAAAGGTGATGAGGAAGCGCACTCAGATGCTGCAGAACTTGGCTGGTACACCCTCGAAGTTTCCCTGAACCTGCCTCTCGCCCCCGGCATGAAGCAACACATTTTGGATCTTCCGGGATGTCGTTAGAGTATGCCGCGTACATGCGCATTCACGCATCAGGCTCTAACTCTGTCATTTTACGCATATTCTTATCTGAGACTGAAACCACTTTTCAGGAATACACTCCGACCCTGCCCGGTTGCCAGTTGCGCAACAAGGGAAAACCGGAAATCCCCAGGGTTCCATAGTGGACAGAGCGCCGGGAGACAGCCATCCTTGCAAAATCTGAAGCAACCAGCATGCTGTGGGATCTGGCTTGACTTATACTGCAAAACTTAAAAGTTGGACGCATACGTTTTCAAGACCTGCCTGGCCGGCTGGCAGGGGGATTTGCATTGGTCTGGTGCTTTTGTGTGTTGCAGTAGCCCCTGCTGCATTCGCCCAGAACTCCCCGCAATCTCCTGGCAAGCCAGTTCAGCCGGAGTTGAAAGAACCTCCCTATGAGCAACAGCTCATTCGCCTCTCAGGAATTCTTGGTGCCCTCCATTACCTGCGCCCGCTTTGCGGTCATGATGAAGCGGAGGAATGGCGTCAGCGCATGTACTCCCTGCTGGGCGCAGAAGTGCAGAACGAGCTGAGACGCCGGCGCCTTGTCGAACGGTTTAATCAGAGCTATCGGGGGTTCGCATCGGTCTACCAAACCTGCACTCCCGCAGCTACTGAAGCCTCTCGCAGATTCGCCGATGAGGGTGTAATTATCACCCAAGAAATAACTGGCAAGTACAGTCGCGATTGACATAAAAGCTGATTGTAACCGTTTTCCACAGACAATTTTTGCGTGTTTTTTGGATAACTCGGCTTCGTCTCAAATATTAACCATAACTTTCAGAAGTTCTGGACGAGTTTACCAAAAAATCAGTGAGTCGGTTGTCCCTGCCGTTTTGCGTGTTAACTTCCGTTTAACAGATAAGGCATGCGATGCTTCATTTGTTTTCGGTTGCCCGTAACGTGTAGCGGGTAAATAACAGGAAGCAGCACATAGAGGGACATGAGAGCCAGCATGATCAAGGACGACGCTATCGCCGGCGAATTTACAGAAGAGATAGATGCATCCGATGCAGATATCCGCCGACTGGCTCTGAGCTTCATTCAGGAAGCCTGGGAGGATGGTCTTTCTCACGGCATCGACAGTACAGCTCTTGCGCATGCAGCGCTGTTCTCGGCAATGATGGATCTGGTTTCTCTTTATGGAGAAGAAGCTGTTTCCAAATTTGCGCAGGAATTGCCACAGCGTGTTGAGCGTGGTGACTACTCTCTGGAACGTCGTCTGCATTGATTTCAGCTCAGCTGTTTTTCAAAAAGTCTTGCTTGCTCGGGACTTTTTTTTGTTTCCGGCTGAGAGAATGAGTGCATGTTGCGTTCATATGCATTGACGCATCATGCCCTAACTCCTTATTTTCACGTGTATTTTATTTGAAAACCGAAGCACTTTTCGGAAATACGCACTAGAAAATCAAATCACTCGTGACTTTGGCAAGGATGAACGCTGCAAAAAGCAGCAGGATTATGCCTGCACCATGGTTGATGGTGGAAACCCAGCTGTCATTCATGCGATTTCGCAGCCTCGACACAAGTGCTGACAGGCAGGTCCACCATAAGAGTGCGCCGCTCAACACGCCCAGCACAAGCACGAAAGCGCCAATATAATCCCCGTCTGCAGGCGCATGTTCTCTCAGCGAGCCGAAGATAGCGATGAAGCCCAGAATAGCTGCCGGGTTGGTCACCGTCATGGCGAAGGAGACAATCAGTCCGCGCCAGATGGTTGGACCACCATCGCTGCCCCCCTGCAGGTGCGGATGAGAGCGGAACACAACAATGCCGAAGATGATCAGAATAACCCCGCCTGTCGCCTGAATATAGAACTCATACCGTTCGATGATCTCAGAAATCACGGTGACACCGAAAGCAGCAGCAGTTGCAAATACACCATCGGCCAGGACTGCTCCAAAGCCGGCAAGGAGGCCTGGAAGGAAGCCGTAATACACTACCCTTCTGATTGCCAGAACGTTTACAGGGCCAATCGGTGCAGATGTTACGAGCCCGATAATCATGCCTGTAATGAAAAATTCAATATTCAACGCATTAATCCAAACGTCCTGACTGCGCAGAAGCCCTGTCAGATCTTCCTGTAAATTCACTAAAGGCCCTTTAGCTTGTGCATAGGTAAGGGTCTGTTTATTCCTTGATACCCAACAAGCCCTTAAACTGGGGGCAAAACGCAAGCGAGCTATAACCAAATCTGGTGTATGGGGCTTTTGAAATGGCAGCGCATCTGGTTGAATGTTTGACGAGCAAATCAGCGTTCGAACCATTAGGAGATACGCCACCATGGATAAGAATAATGTTCTTGAGCTTCCCCGTCAAAGCGCTGTTTTTGATGATCCGCTGAC